>JAGXRB010000430.1 GCA_018336075.1 Bacteroidota bacterium | reverse complement strand
CATGCCAAGGGGCGACCATCAGCATCACATTGCTTTGAGCCTTTTCCAAAAAATGCTTGCATCCAATCTGCGGCAGAAACATACCGATGCACTGATTGCAAATGAAATCAAGCGCTACAGTTTTTTAAGAACGCAATACGGTGGACCTGAATCAGCCGATTCGCTTTATTTTGAAGCACTTACAAACCTTCAAAGCCGTTACGAAAAGTCACCAGCTTCTACTGAAGTTGCTTCGCTCAGGGCGGCTTTTCTTTTGGAAAGCATTGAAAGTTCAACAAAAAATGAAACCAAGGACTCAGACAATCTTGCCAAAGCACTTGAAATTTGTGATGCTGCAATAAAAGCATTTCCGGAAAGCAGAGGCGCTCAGATGTGTTTGCAGCTACGTCAGCAAGTGCTTCAAAAAGAGCTTTCGGTGAACGTGCAAAGAGTTGAATTGCCAAACAAGCCTATACCTGCATTTCTTAATTACAGAAATATAACCAATCCTTCCTTCAGGATTGTAAGGGTATCAAGCGAAACACTTGAAAATATTATGGGTAAGCTCGATCAGGAAGAGCGACTGAATGCTTTTTTAAAACTTCAGTCTACACATCAGTGGCAGATTGAGTTACCTTTTGAGCCAGACTATAGTTTGCATAACACCATTATTGATCTGCCGGCTCTTTCGACAGGTCTTTATGTTTTACTTGTGGCCGAAAGCGCTGATTTTAGCCCGCAGGGGATCATCGCCTTCACCTCATTTCAGGTCAGTCAACTTAGCTTTGTAAGTCTGAAACGTGATGATATCAACCTTTTTTACCTGCTTGACCGCGATAGTGGAAAAGCTGTTAACGGAGCAACCATTCGCGTGATGACACGCGACTACGATTACACGACACGCCGTTACCTTGTAAGCAATCGCTTTACCCTAAAAAGCGGTAAAGACGGCAGTTTTGAGGTAGCTTCTGATGTCCGCATTCCAAAGAATCAGGCTTTCTACATTGAAGCCATGACCAAAAACGACACGCTCTACAGCGACAACTACTTTGATCTTTACGAACGAAGAGCCAATACACGCAAACAAACCAAGACGTGGTTTTTCACAGACAGGTCGATCTATAGGCCGGGGCAAACAGTTTATTTCAAGGGGATTACACTTGAAAGAGTGGGCGATCGGGAATGGAAGACAGGAGAGAAACTCAGCTCATCGGTGAAATTTTTTGATGTAAACAGTCGCGAGGTAGCCGCAATTCAATTAAAAACCAATGAATTTGGTTCATTTGAAGGCAGTTTCACGGCACCATCCGGCGTTCTGAATGGCATGATGCGCATCAGCAATGAATATGGGTCGGTGATGTTTTCTGTTGAAGAATACAAAAGGCCGACTTTTGAGGTGAAACTTGAACCAGCCGACAAACAGTTTAAGCTCAACGATACGGTGATGGTAAGCGGCGAAGCGAGCGCTTTTGCAGGCTATGGCCTCGACAGTGTTGCATTTACTTACCGTGTTGAAAGAGAAAAATATTATCCGTTCAGACCATGGTGGAGGATTTTTCCACCCATGTCACAACGCAAGATGCTCATTGCAGAAGGGAAATCCTTTACACGCACTGACGGTAGTTTCAGCATACAATTCAATGCCCTACCCGAAGTTGGTTCAACATCAAACGATCAGGCAGTCTATTCCTTTACAGTAACGGCAGATGTAACAGACCGGAACGGAGAGACACGCAGCAACAGCAAACGCATTCAAATCGGGGAGGTGGCGCTTATAATAAAAACCAATCTCGAAAAAATCATCGCTAAAAGTGATGCTGAACGGTTCATGCTTTCTGCATTCAATCTGCAGGACCGGGCTGTAAATACACAAGTGGAGCTGAAGTTTTATAAATTGAATGAGCAAAATCAACTTTCGAGGAGTTCGATATGGCCAAAGCCAGACAGAAACTTTCATTCGGCTGAGAAACTTAAATTGTTGTTTCCACTCGATAATTTTGAGTATTCAGACGACCCTGATTCACGTGAAAAGACCCTTGTACATCGTCAGAGCAGTTTTGTTATTGGTTCTGTGAAACTTTTTCCGGATGCAATCAATACCTGGCAGGATGGCGAATATCTCGCGGAAGCTGTTGCTATAGATGATTTTGGGCGGGAAGTAAAGATGCAGGAAATTTTTACCCTCTACGGTGAGAAAAACAAGACCCTTCCGGTGAATGAACTTGCATGGTTCCATCTGAATAAAAAAGAGGCATTACCCGGCGACACCGTTGTGTTTTTTGTGGGTTCTGCTGCCAAAGCCAATCGCGTTCTTGTTGAGATTACAGCTGGAAAAGAAGTATTTTACAGCAAATGGCACAATGTAAGCAACAGAAAGCTGGCGATACCTTTTGTGGTTAAGGAAGAGCAGCGTGGCACTCTTACATTTCAGGCTGTTTTTGTGAAACACAACAGACTTCTGAAAACTGCATTTGACCTTGATGTGCCATTCACGAATAAAATGCTTGATATAAGCCTTGAAACAAAACGTGAAAAACTGAATCCTGGTGCGGAAGAAACATGGACATTCAAAGTGAGTGGCAAGAGCAGTGAGAAAGTTGCGGCCGAGCTTCTGGCATCCATGTATGATGCTTCGCTGGATCAGTTCAGGGCCCACAGCTGGTCATTTAATCCTATAGAACGCAAGCCCGGCAGTACGCGATGGACATCTGACAACGGATTCCTTTCATACACTACCAACAGGTTGACACGCTATCAGCAAACAGACTACCATGTGCATCCTCTGCCCGAAATCCAACTAAACTGGTTTGGTTTGCAACCATATTTCAGATTTGGCTACAATGACAGAATGAGACCCGCAATGATGGTAAAGTCAGCCCATGTGCATGAAAGCGAAGTGGACCTTGGCGCAGTGCTGCAAGACAACTCAGCAGGTCAGATCGCAGATGATATGGAAGCAGGAGTGGAACAATCCTTTAAGGAGCCTGCGCCGCAGGCAACGATGCTGCGTTCAGATTTCCGTGAAACAGCGTTCTTTTTCCCTCAGTTAAACACTGATACCAATGGCAATCTGAGTTTCAGTTTTCGGCTACCTGATGCTCTTACACGCTGGAATCTTATGTTGCTCGCCCACACAAAAGACCTGAAAACAGGCAGCAACACCTATAATTTCACGGCATCAAAAGACCTGATGATTGTTCCCAATCAACCACGGTTTTATCGCGAAGGTGACACCGCTTTTCTGGCTGCAAAAATTGTAAATACAAGTGCAGAAACGCTCAGTGGCATTGCGCGACTGGAAATAAGCGATCCATTCAACAGTAAAGCATTGTCATATTTTGTAAACAATCAGGCACAAAGGCCATTCATCAATCTCAAGCCTGGGCAAAGTCAGGAATTGAAATGGCATATTGCTATTGATGGAAAAGTTTCTATGCTGGCATTGCGTTTCAGCGTTTCATCAGGCCTGTTTACCGACAGTGAAGAGCAGATTGTTCCGGTGCTTCCATCGGGGGTGCTTGTTACCGAAACAATGCCGATGCAGCTGGCAGGAAACAGTAACAAAACCTTTGTATTTAAAAGCCTTAAGGAGCAAGGTCCAAAAGAAAAAAATCAGCGACTGAATCTGCAGTTCAGCAACAATCCAACATGGTACGCCGTTCAGGCTTTACCTTATATCCATGAGACCGGACAAGAGCATTCCGATAATATTTTCTATCGCTACTATGCCAATACACTGGCTTCATATGTAGCCAACAGCATCCCGGGTGTGATGAAAGTGATGGAAAGCTGGAAGCAGGCCGGTAATGATGCCCTGCTTTCAAATCTTGAAAAAAATGAAAGTCTGAAGTCGGTATTGCTTGCCGAAACACCCTGGGTGATTGATGCAGCTGACGAAACACAACAAAAGAGAAATATTGCCCTTTTGTTCGATCTGAACCGTATGCGCTATGAGCAGGATCAAGCCATAAAAAAACTCCTGAAAGCACAGCTGCCCGATGGTTCATGGGCGTGGTTTCCGGGAATGCAGGGAAGCAGATATATCACTTTGAATATCGTTACCGGCATGCGCAAACTCAGACAGATGGTTCCTGAAATAAGCCGTGACCGGCAGACCGGCATAGCAATAGCCAATGCGATTAAGTATCTTGACAAAGAAAACCTCCGCGACTACAATAAAATGGTAAAGGACAAAAGTCTGGAAACATACAAAATAAGCAGCCAGCACCTGGGCTACCTATATGCGAGAAGTTTCTTTACTGACTTGGTTGCAGATGAAGAAACACAGAAGATGATCGATTTCTACCTCACACATACTGCCAAAGACTGGCTTCGCCTTGATCATGGAATGCAGGCAATGGCTGCAATGGTACTGCATCGCAACGAGCAGTCAGACAAAGCCAGGGGAATTCTTGCCTCACTGCGCGAAAGAGCAATCAGGGATGCAGTGCTGGGCACCTATTGGAAGCCGTCCAATACTTTTTATTTCAGTCAGACACCGGTTGAAACACAAGCATTGCTCATAGCCGCTTTTGATGAGATAGACAACGATATCGCATGGATTGACGAAATGCGCACCTATTTGCTTACGCAGAAACAAACCAACAGATGGAGAACCGGCCGTGCAACTGCTGAAGCTGTATATGCGCTCCTTCTGAAGGGAAGTGACTGGATAACGGAGATTCAGCCGCTAACAATTATTGTTGGAGGAGAAGCTTTGGAAAGCCCTACTGCTGAGGCCGGAACAGGTCTTTTAACAAAAGACTGGTTTACAGGCGACATTCAAAAAGCTATGGCAACGGTTGAAGTTACAAACACAAATAAGGTAATGGCCTGGGGAGCAATGTTCAGACAGTTTATGGTTCCACTTGATCAGGTGAAAGCGAGTCAGACGCAATTGAGCATAAGTAAGGAAGTATTTGTGGAAAAGCCCGGCAAGCAGGGTATGGTATTGGTTTCGCTGAAAAACAATCCGATCAGGGTAGGTGATAAAATTCGGGTACGCATTGTGCTGCAGGCCGACCGCGACATGGAATTTGTACATATGAAAGACCAGCGTGCTGCGGCTTTTGAGCCAGTGGATGTGATTTCAGGATATCAGTTCAATTTTGGTTTGGGTTACTACCAATCTACCCGCGATGCCTCAACAGACTTCTTCTTTGGTTATCTTCCAAAAGGTAAGTATGTGTTTGAATATAGTCTGGTGGCCATGCAAAGGGGCGACTTTACAAATGGCTATGCAAAGATTCAAAGTTTTTATGCACCAGAGTTTTCGAGTCATAGTGAAGGAATCAGGGTGAAGGTTTTGGAATAGTCGAACTTCAAAAGACTAAAAACCTCCATTAAATTAGTGTGGCTTTGAAAGTTTACTCAATTAATTCATAACCTCAACGGTTTATTTATCAATGGTTTGAAAAATAAATTGAAAAATAAATTCAAATTCACTTGACAGTTAGTGATTATTAACTAACTTTGCCGCTTCAATACATAAAAAAATGCTTACAGATCGTCAACTGGAAATAATACAAACATCCATCAAACTGATTTCATCAAAAGGAATTCAAGGGCTAACCATGAAAAACCTTTCAAAAGAAATCGGAATTTCTGAACCTGCCATTTACCGGCATTATGATAATAAAATTGAAATTCTGGTAAGCATTCTTGATTATTTCAGCAGTACAACTCAAACAATTTTCTTTTCAGAAATGCAAAAAGAAGGCACTTCTCTGGAAAAGATTGAGAGAATTTTCATAAACCACTTTAAAGCCTTTTCTGAAACACCCTCACTTGTCGCAGTCATTTTTTCGGAAGAAATCTTCCGCAACGAACCTTTGCTTTCCGAAAAAGTGAAAGAAATCATGGAGAGAAACAGCAAAGTCATTCAAACAATCCTGGAAGAGGGAATGCTGAATGGTGAAATTGATCCTGTATATAATGTACAGCATCTTTCGATCCTTATCATGGGATCACTCAGGCTGTTGATCAAACAATGGCAAATGGCAGACTTTAACTTTGATCTGCAAGCCTATGGAACAAATTTCTTCAGAACAATCAAACAGATTTTAAACAAAGAGAAATTCTGATAAATCATCAATATTAATAATGTGCAAAATGAATATAGTCGATTGGAAACTCCAGGAAATCAGACAAACACCACACAAAGTGGATGTGCGTCAACTTTATGATAAAACAGATGCTCAGGCCATGCATATCGTGCTTCAGCCTGGCGAGCAGCTAAAACCCCATATCACTCCCGTAGATGTCTTTTTCTTTATTCTGGAAGGTACACCCTCGGTTCAGATTGGAGAAGAAAAGCAACAAGTAGCAGAAAACTCCCTCGTCGAGAGTCCAAAAGACATTGTCCATTGTCTGTTCAATCATTCGGATAAGCAAGCAAGAATTTTGGTCGTCAAAACACCAAAACCTACTTCCAAGGCCAGAATTTTATAAACCCTGCTTTAAATCAAACTTTGGCATATTGAATATGCCTTTTTTTAAAACAATTAAGTTAGTTAACATTAACAAACATATCAATGAAAGAATCATTAATGAAAAAAACAGCCTGGGCAATCATAATCTCCATTCTGTTGCTGAGCACCTGGTTTGTTTTCGAAATGGCAAAAAACGCCCGCATGGAAACAGACCTTGACGAGTACATGCCAAAGGAACATCCGGCCTTTGTATACAATGATCAGGCTGAGGCGTGGTTCAATATCAAGGATGGGATTTTGATTGGCATTGAAAACCCGGACGGAATCTACAATTCGCACACCCTTCAGAAAATAAAAGATATTACCGAAGCAATGCAGGATATGCCTGAATTTGAAGCTGCTGACATTATTTCACTTTTTACAGCCGACAATATTGTTGGCACCGAGGAAGGACTGGATGTAAAGTCATTTTATAAAGGAGTTCCGCAAACTGAAGAAAAAATCGCTGAACTGAAGCAAAATGTTCGCTCAAATGAAATGGTGCAGGGACGTCTGGTTTCCGACAACAATCAGGTAGCGCTTGTGGTGGCTTCAATTAATGACAGCGTCTTTTCAATGGAATTCTATGAAAAAATCCTTGCATTTGCGGATTCCTATGAAGGCCCGGAAAATATCTATGTAGCCGGAGTTCCAATCGTTGAAGGCACAATGGCATATTTAGGTCCCAAAGACATGAAAACGATGGTTCCAATTGTGATTCTGGTCATCGTTATCATATTATATGCAGTGCTTCGGAGTGTAAGATATACACTTGCCACCTTGTTTGTTGTGCTCTTTAGCACAATCTGGGCCTTTGGCCTGATGTCATTGTTGGGGATTCCTATTTATGCGGTTACAATTATGATTCCTGTAATGTTGATCGCCATAGGAGTGGCAGACGGTATTCATCTTTACAACCATCTTGATCTTTTTATGCAGGAAAATGAAGGCGCTACAAAAGTTGAAGCCATCAAAGATATGCTTAAAAACATGTGGAAACCTGTCGTAATGACTTCAGTAACTACTGCTGTTGGCTTTATTTCTCTGCTGACTTCAGAAGTGCTCCCAATAAAATATTTTGGACTGTTTACGGCGTTTGGCGTTCTTGCTGCAATGATTTTCTCATTGGTACTAGTTCCTGCCATTATTCTTGTATTTGGGATCAAAAGGAAAAAAATTATTCATAAAGATGACAACAATCATGCTGGCTTTGCCTATCGCTTTGCAGAAAAAACACTGAAACATAAAGTGCTTGTGATATCTGTTACCACCGTTTTGATTTTTGTGTCGCTTTTTGGCACAAGCAAAGTTTGGATCAATTCAAGTTTCCTTGAAAACTTTGAACGCGACAGCGACATAGTGCTCACAGATGCCTTTATCAACAAGCATTTTGGCGGAACAAGCACCATCAATGTTATTCTGGAATCAGAAAAAAACGGAGTGATGATTCAGTCTGACATCCAAAAATTAATGGACGAAATGCAGGCTTCTGTTGAAAAGGTTGAAACTGTTGGCAATTCTTTTTCCATTGCAGATTATGTTAAAAGGATGAATAAAGTAATGAATGCTGATAAAGAAGCTTTCAATGTAATTCCTGAAGACAATGATCTGATTGCGCAATATCTGCTATTGTATGAAATGTCGGGCGACCCCGAAAATCTTTGGAAAGTGATTGATTATGACTATAGAAAGGCAAATATTACTTTTCAGCTTAAAAGCGATAACTCCAAAGAACTGAACAATGCCATTGATGCTATTGAAAAATATCGAAAGTCCTTTGAAGAAAAAGGAGTCAGCATTAATTACGCAGGCAGCGGATATAAAGCGCTTGTATTTACTGGTTTAATTCTTACCGGACAGATCAAAAGTCTCATTCTGTCAGTCATTATCATCATCCTGCTGCTATCCCTGATGTTCAAAAAACTCAGCATCGGACTGATTGGATCAATTCCGGTTGTTTTGACTGCCCTCATAAGTTTTGGTCTCATGGGGTTGCTGAATATTCCTCTAAGCACAACCACCGCCTTGATTTCTAGTATTGCCATTGGTATAGGCATCGATTATGCTGTCCATTTTATTGACCGTTACCGCATCAATGCACTCGAAACTAAGGATAAACTTGCCACAACACGCGAAACAATGTATCATTCCGGAAGGGCTATAGCTTTCAACGCCGTGGTGGTAATTTTAGGTTTTCTGGTCATGCTGTTCTCTGTATTTCCCCCAAACCGTTCATTGGGTGCTTTGGTTTCTCTGAATATGTTTATTAGTTTCATTGCCACTGTAACCATCATGTATCTTGTACTTTACAAATCAAATATATTCTTCAAAAAGAAAATTTAAAGCCGACAAACTGGTCTGTTCTGATAAATTCTGAAAGACTTCATTTATGAAAAATCACCTTAAATATTTCAGTTTATTCTTTATTTCAATCTTTCCGGGCATTGCTTTAATCGCTCAGAATGAAGTGCCTGAAAGTGATTTTTTCAGCTCCATCAGGGCCAATCAGATTGATAGTTATGTGACATTTACGCAGGGAATCGGGAATCTTGAACCCCTAATTTTTGAAGCGATGGTTGCCCCTGTTTTTCTATTGAGAACCAATAAAAACGCACAATACGGCGCTACACTCTCAACTGCAATCCGACTGAGAATGTACGCCGAAGAGTCTGCTCCGGTAAGATCTCCAAGCTATATGCCGAATGTTACTTTCTATTATAACATACCAAACTTTCATCCGGAAATTGGTGGTTCTAACTATTTCTTTCTGATGTTGGGACATCACTCCAACGGACAAGAAGGCGAATTTTTTCTGCCCAATGGAGATTACAACACACAGACAGGAAATTTTTCAACAAATTACCTGGAGCTCGGATTGTTTTTTAACCAGAAAATTGTCCCTTTCTCCAACACCTCGGAATATTTCAAAACATCAGTTGAATGGCATCCAAAATTAGACATGAGCCCTGAACTCGAAGGCAGATATGGTTTCTTTCGCTTACACAACAGCATAAGTATTAACCGGTTTTCATTTGGAAACGTGAAATCAATCTTCAAAAATGTAAGTCACACGTATGATGAGGTGCCAAGGGTACAATTGAATGTTGAAACAACATGGATTTTCGGTGAAAGAAATGAAGCAAAAGCGTTTGACCTCGGCGAACGTTTCAACCTAAACCTGAAAATTGCTTTCCGTCCAAAAGCACTTAAAGACGTCAGCCTTTTTGCACGCTTATACTCCGGCGAAGACTATTACAATATGTTCTTTTACCGCAGAATAAACTTCCTGCAAGTTGGGCTTCAGGCTTTCGCATTTTAAATATTTAATCAAATAGTATTCATCTCAAATCAAATTATCAAAAAATGAAAACAATTAAATTTCTTTTAATTACGATGATCATTGCTGCCGTTGCAGGATTTTCAACCGTGAAAGCCCAAATGAACGGGCATCAAATTATGGAAGCTGTATATAACAACCCTACCGGCGATGACGTGCAAGGAGAGTTAAAAATGATTCTCAAAAACAAACAAGGCGATCAGAGGGTGCGTGAACTGAAACAATACATCAGGCAGGAAGGAAAGGATGAGAAAAAAATCATGTTCTTCCTTTCTCCCGCCGACGTTAAAGGAACCTCATTTATGAGTTGGAGCTATGCTGATGGCCGCGATGATGATCAATGGATTTATTTACCCGCTTTGAAACGCACAAAAAGAATCTCAAGCGACAGCAAAGCAGACTATTTTATGGGATCAGATTTCACCTATGACGACCTGGGCGATCGTCATCCTTCCGAAGACAATCATAAATTACTTCGCGAAGAAACAATTGATGGACATGCCTGCTATGTGGTTGAAAGCACGCCAAAAGAAGCAGATTATATGTATTCAAAAACAATCACCTGGGTTATGAAAGATAATTTCCTTGGCTTGAAAAGAGACTTCTTTGATGACAGAGGCAATTTATTGAAAACGCTTTCAATCAAAAAGTTTGAAAAAATCAATGATTTCTGGACCATTCTTAACACAGAAATGCACAATGTGCAAAAGAACCATACAACCGAAATGATTTTCAGCAAGGTGAAAATTAATCAAGGTGTTCCTTCAAATAAATTCACAGAGCGAAGTATGACTTTGGGTCAATAAAATATAAAAAAAGCAACTGAAGGTGAACTTTTATAAAAGAAATATGATGTGAAGCAAACTTCATATTTCCTTGAAACACCTTTTTCCTGCTTCATTAAAAACTTTTAATTATGAAAGCAAAAGTCTTATTTCTTATCCTCTTTGCGCTAACAATGGCATTGCATTTTGGCGTTAAAGCACAATCTGATCAAATTGATTTTTCAGGTTATGTTCGCAACTATACAGGTGTCTTAACAAGCAGTCCAAATGATTTTTCAATAGTTCAAAACACGTTCAATCTGAATATTGAAAAAAGAACGGACAAAACAGGCTTCAAGGTAAACCCCTTTTTATATCACTATTTCGACCAAAAACTTGAGCTTGGTTTGCGCGAGGCCTATGTGGATTTGTATTTCAAAAATTTTGATCTGCGCGTAGGCCGTCAGCAAATCATCTGGGGAAAGGCAGAAGGTGTATTTATAACCGACGTGGTTTCTCCCAAAGATCTTCGTGAGTTTCTGCTTCCGGATTTTGATGAAATCCGAACCGGAATAACCGCGTTCAAATTGAATTACTATCTTGGCAACAGCAGTATAGAAGCAGTTTGGTCGCCATCTTTCAGCCCTACACAAATGCCTGAAGAGGGTTCTATCTGGGCGCCAAAGATGGATTTTCCAGTAAACCCGGTTTTTGACTATTCCAATTCCGAAGTGAAGGCATCTCTCGAAAACAGTGAACTTTTTGTTCGATACTCTTCAATGGGTTCAAAAATAGATTTTGAACTTGTGGGCGGTACTTTTTTCTACGATGATCCGGCTTTGAACATCACGCGGCAGATGGATCCTTCAACCATGCAACTATCAGGTCTGATCGTAAAGCCTCAATATAACAGAGTCAATATGGCCGGAGGAAGCTTCAGTAAAGTCATGGGTGGTTTTGTCCTGCGCGCTGAAGGTGCTTTTTATAATGGACGATATTTCCAAACAAGTGATCCTTTGGTTATCGGCTCAATAATTAAAAAGGACAATCTGCACTACATGGCCGGACTCGATTATACCTTGAGCGGCGTGAAACTAAGCGCACAGTTTATACAGGAGTATATTTTGGATTATGAAACCGGCATTGCCAACGAAGAATTTGAAAACACGATGACATTTTTAGCCAAAAAGGATTATTTCAGAGAAAAACTTTGGGTAGAACTCTTTGCCTATGTCGGTCTGAATAACGGTGATGCGCTCGTACGGCCTAAAGTCAGCTATGCCTTTGCAGATGGTTTCGACATGCAGGCTGGCGCCAATCTGTTTTTTGGAAATGAAGGCCGATTCGGACAGTATGACAAAAATGATATGCTGTACCTGAAACTGAAATATAGTTTCTAAAGATCATTAAACGCTTGTTTATCTCAATAAGAAATGCTTCTGTTGAAAGCAGAGGTGAAAAAACATAGGTTAATAATCATGATTAATGGACAATTGTGGTGATAAAATCTTCTCATACGTTTGATGGGCTTACATTTACAGAAATCAAAGTTTCTGAATAAAAAACGCTAGTTTTGCGGCCTTTCAACAATTTTTAAGCAAAATACTTGTAGATGAATATACATATCATTGGCGGAGGCAATCTAGGGACGGCACTTGCAATAGGAATTGCCAACTTTACTAAAGGAAACAAAATTACTGTCACGCGCAGAAATATCAATCATATCAGGCATCTGGAGCCATTGGGAATCAAGCTTTCAACAGATAACAAAGCAGGCATCGAAGATTCAGAGCTTATTATCCTTTCCATAAAACCCTATCAGGTGAATGGGGTTTTGGACGAAATCAGCGCCTTTTGCAAAGGCAAAATTGTGGCATCGGCAGTAACAGGTTTAAGTCTGGAAGAATTACATCATAAGATGAATGGCGGTTGCAGCATTATCAGGATTATGCCCAATATTGCAGCGCAATTTGGAGAAAGCGCCACATGTCTGGCCTATGCCACTGCAGATGACAAATCCGGCGATAAAGTCAGCAATCTTTTCAACCAGGTTGGATCTGCCGTCAGAATTGAAGAAAAACTGATGGATGCAGCAACTGTTTTGGGTGCATGCGGAACTGCTTATGCACTGCGCTACATCAGGGCGTCTATGCAGGCCGGCATTGAGATAGGTTTTGATGCCGCCACAGCCCTTACCATCGCCTCCCAAACAGCGAAAGGCGCGGCAAAGATGGCGCTCGAAGAAAATGTGCATCCGGAACAGTTGATCGACAGGGTAACAACACCTCAGGGCTGCACAATTGTCGGCCTCAACGAAATGGAACATCAGGGTTTCAGCTCTGCTTTGATCAGAGGGATTAAGACTTCTCTGGAAAAGATAAAATAAGGAAGAAAGACTTTTGAATTAACTGGTTTGGATATCCGTTTTGGTTTCTGCTTTCATCCATAAAGTTCTTCTGTTTACTGCAAGCGCTGAACCTTTTCTTTTTTTATACCACAGCGTGCCGGTTATAATAAACGCAATTGTTGCAGCCCTGAAAATATTTGAAGCTAAAGGCCCTAATTCATTGTCGCCTGCATCGAAAAGCATCCAGTAAAGGTTCATCAAAAGATGCAGCCAAATGGCAATCCAAAGGTTGAATTTCCATTCGGAGTATACCCAGGCAAACAATCCTGCGCCAAGCAATGTGGCAAAGAAAATACCAGTCATAACTCCAGGGTCGTTGCTTTGGTAAAGATGTGAGGCAGCAAAAACAAAGGCTCCAAGCAGGATTGACGGAATAAACCCAAGTCTGGTGAATCGAAAAAGCATCCCAAATAGAAATCCCCTGAAATACCATTCTTCAAATAATGCAGCAAAAACGGCTCCTTTAACAATCTTTGAAAAAGTGATTTCATGGTTAAAATCATACATAACTGCATAACCTAGTAACATTGGAAGTGTGAAAATTATGGCTGCCAAAATTGCCTGACCAAAACCTTTATCCAACCCTAATGAAGAGGAAAAACTTCCCTGTCTCAGCCAGATAACAGCAGCAATCATGGGTAATCCCATGAGAATGTAGGCGAGAAAATAAGCTATGAGCGGCAATACAGACAGGTCTGTCAAAAAATGATAGACAGGAGCAAACCAGGCCTTTTCAATGAAATACCACATCGAAAAGGCAATTATCACAATCAGAATCGTGCGAAGTTCTTTTCTCATAAAGCAAATATTGCTGTTCCAAAAGCAAATATATACCGAAATACTTAATTTTGAGCTTCTTTCAGATTATTTTTAAAAAATATTCAAATTCCTTTTCATTGGCACCGCTCTGTGATTCCGGTTCGTTTTTTGCTTTAAAGATTCTGATTGAACTTTCAAAATAATCCAATTTCAGCTGTTGACATGATCAAAATTTTCAATGTATCTTTGAGGGAAATTATTAAAAAAAACATTTTACAAATTGCAAAAGACCATCTATATATCCATCATGGTATTCTGGTTTAGCGCAGCTTTTGCACAGGATACCCTCTATAAATCCAATGGCAATATTGTAAAGGCCATTATCAGGGATAAAAGCACCAATGTCATACATTATAATTTTTTTGAAAACCCCTCAGGACCAACTTTCATTTTACATAAGAATTACATCGACAGCATCAGGCTTGAAAACGGGATGACAGAAGTATTTCCAAAAATTTTGATACAAAGAAGTCTCCCAAAGCACAAAAACAACCCTGATTTAATTAATTTTAAACGGAATAATATTTCATACAACGCATTTGATCTGCTTTTTGAATTGATCACTTTCAATTATGAGCATATTTTTAAATCAGGAAATTTCAGTTTAAGAGTTCCTTTGTCCTTTACTTTTAATCCGCTCGAAAAAACTCCTGATGAAAACTATATTTATTATTACGATGTCGAAAACGCGAAATTCGGCACAGGCATAGACTTTATTTTTTATCCTTTCGGGCAACAGTCATATGCCTGGTATGTGTTGGCAGCCTATGAATACAAGTTTTATGAATTCTTTGAATCATCATGGAAACATTCCTATCCTGCTTCTTACATCACTAAAAGATCAAACAGGGTTTTTAATGCTTTTTTGTTTCAAACAGGTTATGTTTTTCATGCAGCTGAACATTTAAACTTCGGATTAAACATTGGCGTTGGCTACAGGTTTGCCACAAAAACTGACACTTATGGTGGAGATAATGGTCCATTAATTCGTGGCGGATTGAGTATTGGATATAAATTTTAAAAATCAGAAAATGAAGAAACATCTTCCTTCAATCTCATTTATTGTTTTGGTTGCTTTTCTGAATATGCTTGTCTCATGCAGCTATTATTCAGTTAGAAAAGTTGAGTCCCATTCCATCGATCAAAAAATAATCAGTGAATACAAGGCGCAGCAGAAATATCTGATCTTACATCAGGGAGATAATGTCTGGCGCATGGAAAATGTTGTTTTAGATGAAAACAATCAGGAAATCTATTTTACACCAACTGAAGTTGAAAAAGACCACCTTTTTTATAGAACCACCAAAGAAACCGGTGCTAACCGATACAAGGCAAACAAAGAAAATCCAATAATTGAGGTTCATATTTACATTTCGGAGTATGCTTTGGCCGATCAAAACCAGTTGATGATTCCGATGGATGCCATTCAAAAGATTGAAGTTTATGATCCCGATATTGGTGCTACCACTGCCTCCTATGTTTTTGGCGCGCTAGGAGTTATGACAGGTGCTTTTACAATTGTGATGATCCTTGTTGCACTTCTCAAAAGCTCTTGTCCGTTTGTTTACATCCATGATGGGGTGGCATGGCATTTCGTTGGAGAAACTTATGGAGGTGCTATCTATGAGCCACTTGAACGTGATGATTATATGCCATTGACCGGCTTCAAACCTATCGATAACCAGTATAAACTCAAAATTTCCAATGAACTTCTGGAAAGACAATACACCGATCTTGCAAGGTTGATTGTTGTTGAACACCCTTTGAATTCAAAAGTCATTCTTGATCAAAACGGAGAGGTGCAGACTTTGATTTCTCCCGTTGTTCCCACAAAAGCTTTAGCCCAAAACAATTTTGATTATGTGGATCAGCTCACTGAAGCTGATGGAAACTTCTACATTTTTAATGCAGAAGACAAAGAAAACAATGATTTCAGTTCATTGGACCTGTCCTTCGAAAAACCAATGAATGCAACCAATGCAAAGCTTGTTCTGCATGCAAAAAACTCTCTCTGGCTCGATTACATTTTTGGCAGGTTCAACGAATTATTTGGAACATATTATCCTAAATTCGCACAGGAGCAGCACAAGGCTCCGGCTGAGCGAATGCTGAAATGGCAGCATGATCAGGGGATACCATTAACAGTTTTGGTAGAAACAGAAAATGGCTGGGAAACCGCCGGTTCATTCTTTTCTGTCGGGCCATTGGCTTCAAGAGACCTTGTGATGCCATTGGATTTATCAAATGTTAAAGCTGAAAATGTCAACATCAGATTGCAATGTGGTTTCATGTTCTGGGAAATTGATTATGCAGCACTCGACTTTTCAGATACTATCGAAGTGCAGGTCAGCCGGCTTGCTCCCGCTTCCGCAATGGATGAAAAAGGCAATGATGTAGCTGATTTGCTTACAATAACCGATAAAAAATACCTGTATCAACCTGATGTTGGAAACGAGGTCGTAATTACCTACGGTGCGCCTTCAACAAATGAAGATTTAGTTCAGACAGTTTTTCTGCACAGCCGCGGATACTATGAATACATAAGGGATTACAAAAACAAGCCTGATATATCCTACCTCAAATCTTTCAGAAAAGAAGGCGCATTCACACGCTTTTCAAAGAATCACTACAAAAAGCTGGTCTCAGACAAGCATTTTATTGTTAAAGCGCTAAACAATTAAAATGATTGATAGAAATCTACCAACCATTGCAGATGTTGACAAGACCTTCGATATAGAAAATGATAGTGTTTCTTTAAATAGCCGTCAGCAAAAAATAATCAGTGGAAGAAGGCGCATTTTTATAAGGCTTCGCATGCATGCCGAAATAGTCAGGATTATTTTCAAAAACTATAGAAATTTACGAAAGAGCATTCGGCTTCTTAATCTGCTGGTAGATTTCCGAAAAAAGGCCCTTGGTGAAAACAAGGTCATGAAATACGCCCTTGTAAATGGCAAATATTATATGGGACTCTATACTCCCGGATTTAAATCTGCAGCTTTCGAAGCTTTCATTTTAGGTGAAGCAAACAGGATTATACCACTTGGAAGAACGGTTAACAGATTTACAAACATCCTGATTTCTGTTACTAAAAAATGTGTTCTGAAGTGCGAACACTGCTCAGAATGGAAAACACTTAACCAAGAAGAAACGCTTACTTTGGATCATCTCAAAATGATTGTAGCCGATTTTCAGGCTTTAGGGGTCGGACAGATCCATTTTTCAGGAGGAGAGCCTTTACAGCGTCTGGATGATTTAATCGAAGTTTTATATACTATCGATAAAAAAACGGAAAGCTGGGTACTTACTTCTGGACACAAGCTCAGTTTTGAAAATGCAAAAAGACTCAAAGAAGCTGGCTTAACCGGCGTAGTTGTTAGTATTGACCATTTTACTCCAGCATTGCACAACCGTTTCAGAGGCTCGGAAAAATCTTTTTTATGGGCTCAAAATGCAGTTAAGAATGCCATTGCTGCAAATCTTGTAACAGCAGTTTCAATATGTGTAACAAGAGCGTTTATCTCTGATTCCAACTTATTAAGCTATGCGAAAATGGCAAAGGAAATGGGCGTTTCCTACATACAATTGTTTGAGCCAAAACCTGTCGGGCATTATGCCGGAAAGGATGTTGAACTGACAGATGAACACATAAAAACGCTTGATGATTTTTTCTTTCGCATGAACAACGATAAAAAATACTGCGATTTCCCCATTGTTTTGTATCATGGCTATTACCAGCGGCGGGTAGGGTGCTTCAGCGCTGGAAACCGACATCTCTTTATAGATGCAGACGGTGATATTCACAACTGTCCTTTTTGCAGGTTAAAATCCGGCAATGCAATAACGGGAGATATAACACAAACTATAGATCGAATGCAAAAAGTCGGTTGCGCTAAGTTTAAACCCTTAACAATCTAATGATTATTAACAATTGTTAATAACGCTTGTTGATGCAATGTGGATAATTTCAGCCTGGATTTACTTGACAAGGCCCTGCATATTTTAGTACATTTGTTTCAGCAGGTGACGATAAAGATATGCTAAAGTGTAGAAACGCAAAATAACTCTTGCAAAAGCGTTCATTGATGTGAATCCAGCGCAAACGGAAGCCGCCGCAAGGAAAGGCGTCGAAAGCAAAAGTCACAAAAAGCATGGAACTTCGAAGACAGACTTACCGAAAGGAAAGCAGCAGAGAAGAACCGGATGAGTAAGAAACCTTTTACGGAAGGAGACAGAAAATCAGTCTGAACTTAGCCTGACGCAGGTTGTCTGATCACGGTTAGACAAAATGTGAACCGGAAATCGATTGTAATAAATTGATTTCCGGTTTTTGTTTTTGTAACCCGCAGGTTCAAAGGGTATCAGATTTTATGTTTCTGCAGCTCCCTGAGTCTGAAACTGAACCATATAAGTAAGCTTCCAAAAACCAAAGCCATCAATCCACTCAGGATAACAAGCGTTTGAGCCACTGAGAATGGGTTGACCAGCATCAGAACACCAAAAGCAAGTGTGATAAGGGCGTTGACCAACATCAGGTTTTTGCCTCCAAATGAAGGATCGATATTGATGAGAACGATAAGCTGCAAAATCCCTGCTATTATTGCAAGCACTCCCATTGCTGCCACAAAGAAATGAATTGACTCATTGGTGTATATCATAACCAATGCTCCAATGACCATATATAAAATTGCCTGCGCAAGCTGCCAGCCGTAAGGCAATTCTTTTCTGATCCGGTTGGCTACAACCAGCAACACAAGTATTCCCCCAAGCAAAATTACCAACCCTGCATACCAGGCCATAATTACAAGTGTTTCGGCAGGGATAAACAACGCGAAGATACCGTAAAGTAAAGCGACAATTCCATTGAGCAGATAGATGCTCCAGTTGCGAATCAAAATGTTTGTCATGGTTCAGGTGTTTTTATAATTATTTCTAAACTTGAGCCACAAATGTAAGCAATCGCACGAACAATAAAAAATTTAGGTCACAAAATCTTCAGGTTGCTTAGTAAAATGGCTAGGCTGATTTCACATTAACAAGGCAAAATTTTACTGGAATTATAAAGAAACGACCGTATATACCGATGTTTTTTATTCCTCTATGAACAAAAAAAGCCGCCCTTTTTAAAGGCGGCTCAGGTATATTTCAAATGACTTATTAATCGCGAAGCATCTTTAGTTTGGCTTCAAGAAGAGTAAGTTCACTTTTGGCCTTGCTGATCTTCTTTTCGTATTCGGCCTTCATGATATCCGCTTGTTTGCTGTTGGCAAAGAAACCGATATTGTTTTCCAGAAGGAGAATTTCTTCGCGCAACTTGGCAATTTTATTGTTCATGTTGATGCGCTCACGACGAATTCTGTCACCGCCATCATTATCATCTCTGTAATTATCTACCACATTTCTGTAGTGCGTTGAAGCCACTTCGTGCTCGGTGAGTTTCATTTTCTCAAACAGCTTATCAATAGCAGCGCGATAATCTGCATAAAGCTGGTCTTTCACCTTAATCGGCACGTGTCCGATTTCCATCCATTGGCGCTGCAGTGCTTTCAGAGAATCGAGGTTTGCAGAACGATCGCTTGTAACTTCAAAGCCAGTAATTTTCTCGATAAGTTCCTTTTTCTTCTGCATGTTTTCGTCTTCACGTCCACGGATGCCAGAGAAATGCTCTGATTTGCGACTAAAGAACTCATCACAGGCACTGCGGAAGCGTTTCCAGATTTTGTCAGAATTTTTGCGTGGAACCGGCCCAATTTTCTTCCATTCTTCCTGAAGGTTGCGGAGTTGATCGGTAGATTTACGCCATTCTGTGCTTTCTTTCAGTGCTTCTGCCTGAACGCAGAGGTCAAGTTTCTGGTTATAGTTTTCGAGCTGCTGCTCTTTCAGTTTGTTGAAATACTCTTTCTTATTTTCGAAGAAAGCATCCATCGCTGTTTTAAAGCGTGCCCATATTTCATCGTTCTGTTTTTTGGGTGCTTGTCCGACAGATCTCCAGATTTTGAACAAATCGCTGACCTCATCAGATTTTTTCATCCACTGATTGATGCTGTCGAACTGCTCGCTGACAAGTTCTTCCGCTTTTTCGCAAAGGGCGACTTTGGCTTCAAAATTGCCTTGCTGTTCATCCTGAATTTTTGAATAATGGTCGCGACGAATTGCATTAATCTTGTCAGTGGCTGTTTTGAACCGTTCCCAAACCTCATCTTTTTTGTCCTGAGGTACTGGGCCGATTTCTTTCCATTCATCGTGAAATTTTTGCAGGAGCTTGAATGCTTTTACAACAGATTCTTCGAGGAGAAGCTCTTCAGCTTTTTCACACAATTCAATTTTAGCTTCGAGGTTTTTCTTCATATCCAGGTCGCGAAGTTCCCTGTTGATTTTTACCTTGTCGAAAAATTTCTCAACCAGAAAATGATAGTTATTCCAAAGGTTGGTGATTTCACCAGCTGGAACCTGTCCTATATCTTTCCATCTTTCCTGAAGATTTTTGAACTCATCATAAGTCTTTTTGAGTGTTTCTTCGCTCAGAATGAGGTTTTTGAGTTCATCAAGAATGGCTTGTTT
>JAGXRB010000429.1 GCA_018336075.1 Bacteroidota bacterium | reverse complement strand
TAAACTAAGGTTCCGGTATTGAAAGGCATTCCGAGGGTGTTCACAAAAAATAGCTCAAACTTACTGGCCAGATTAGCAACTTGCGGAATAATCAGACTCATAATAAAGCCAAGAATTGCAACCGAAATAATTCCAGAAAGAATGAAGCCTTTAAGTGTTGGGTTATATTTTTTGAAATAAAACACATACACAATCGCCGGAATAGCCAAAAGATTCAACATGTGCACACCGATAGACAAGCCGATAAGATAAGCTATGAAGAGTAGCCAACGGAAATTATGTGGTTCGTCAGCAACACGTTCCCAGCGAAGAATAGCCCAAAAAACAACTGCTGTAAAAAATGACGACATGGCATAAACCTCACCCTCCACTGCAGAAAACCAGAAGGAATCACTGAAAGTGTAGGCTAAAGCTCCCACAACACCTGCTCCGAGCACTGCAAATTGATTTCCTTTGATATTTGCATCATCACCCTGCATCATAAACTTTCTTGCAAGCATTGTGATGGACCAAAAAAGGAATAAAATCGTCAGGCTACTTGATAGCGCCGACATCACATTCATCATAAGTGCCACTTTACTGACATCCCCAAAGGCAAATAAACTGAAAAACCTGCCAATCATTTGAAAAAGCGGTGCCCCCGGAGGGTGTCCAACCTGTAGTTTGTAGGCAGTCGAAATGTACTCTCCGCAATCCCACCAACTTGCTGTTGGTTCAAGCGTAAGAAAATAAACCGTGGTTGCGATAATAAACACAACCCATCCGGTTAAATCATTAAGTTTCTTAAAATTCATTATATCAATTTTTTAACAGAAGATTATCTCAGGGCAAATTGTTTTGAATAATTCGCAAAAATACATTTAAAATCCAAATTTGGTTTGGATTTTACTCTTTTCAATTAATTAATTTTCTTAATAAAACTAAAATATTTGGTTGATTTTCGTTTAAAATGACTGAAAAACGAATCTGAAAATCAATCTGAAAAATCGCAAACACTTGTTTACTATTGATTTGAAAATAAATTTAATATTTTTTGTGACTACATATTGCAAGGCTTTCAGAAATTATATATTTTTGCAGCCCGTTTCGATAAAGAAACATTGTCCAATGGTGTAACGGTAGCACTGCAGATTTTGGTTCTGCCTGTCTAGGTTCGAATCCTGGTTGGACAACAGAGAAGCCTGCTACTTCCGGGTAACAGGCTTTTGTTTTTGCTTCTGCTGATGACCAAAGTGAAAGTTAAATTATTGTTTTTACGCAATGATTTCGCTGTCAGTAGCATTTGATTTCAACAAATTGTTGTACTTTTGCAACGTTTGTGGGGAGATTAAGAAATTGGGGGGGGCAAGAGTCCCCTTTTTTATTGTATGTTTATGCTGAACGAAAAAGAAATTAAAGACTGGATTACTGAGTTCCTTGATGGAACAGACAGATTTGTTGTTGATGTTAAAGTGAAAGTCGGCGACCTGATACTTGTATTTTTAGATTCAGACACTTCACTTACCATTGATCATTGCGTTGAGGTCAGTAAAATGATTGAAAACAGACTCGATCGTGAAGAGGAAGATTTTGAATTAAGAGTATCATCCTCAGGTCTTGATCATCCTTTTACAATGAAAAGACAATACGTAAAAAATATTGGCAGAAGTATTGAGGTTGAACTCAATGATGGCAATATACACAGAGGCAAACTTCTTGAAGTAATGGATGAATCTGTTACTATAGAAATTATTGTAGAAAAGAAACGAAATAAAATTAAGCAACTTCAAACCGGCGGGCCTATGACAATCGCTTTCAGCGATATTCTTGAAGCCAAACCAGTGGTCAGTTTCCATTAATTATCAAAAAAAATCATTCCTCACAAAATGGACAGTATCAACTTAGTAGAAAGTTTTTCAGAATTTAAAGAATTCAAAAATATCGACAGAGAGCGCATGATGCGTATCCTTGAAGATGTATTCCGTTCCATGCTGATTAAAAAATATGGTTCAGATCAAAACTTCGACATCATTGTCAACATCGACAAAGGTGACCTTGAAATTTGGCACAACCGTGAAATCGTTGAAGACGGTGAAGTTGAAGATCCGGCAACACAAATAGCTCTTTCTGAAGCAGTTAAAATTGAGCCTGACTTTGAAGTTGGCGAAGAAGTTTCAGAATCTATCAGCATCAAGGATTTTGGAAGACGCGAAATACTCACAATCAGACAAAGCCTTGTTTCCAAAATCCTGGAATATGAAAAGGATAATATTTATCAGAAATATAAAGATAAAGTAGGTGACATTATTGCCGGAGAGGTATATCAGGTTTGGCGTCGTGAAATCCTTGTCCTTGATGATGAAGGTATCGAGTTGATGCTGCCTAAATCGGAACAGATTCCTACAGATTTCTATCGCAAAGGCGACACCATCAGAGCTGTTGTGTTGAAGGTTGAAATGAGAAACAACTCACCTCAAATTGTTCTTTCAAGAACCTCAGAAATTTTCCTTCAACGGCTTATCGAGGCAGAAGTTCCTGAAGTATATGATGGTTTGATTACAATTAAAAAAATTGTTCGCGAACCAGGCCAAAGAGCTAAGCTAGCGGTAGAATCATATGATGATCGTATCGATCCTGTTGGCGCTTGCGTTGGGATGAAAGGCTCACGTATTCATGGCATCGTTCGTGAACTACGCAATGAAAATATTGATGTCATCAATTATACAGCCAATGCTAATCTGTTTATTACAAGGTCATTAAGCCCTGCAAAAATTTCATCTATTCATATTGATGAAGAATTTAAGCGTGCAGAAGTTTATATGAAACCAGATCAGGTAAGTTTGGCAATTGGTAAAGGTGGGTTTAATATTAAACTCGCCGGACGCCTTACAGGCTATGAAATTGATGTTTATCGTGATACCGATATTGACTCAGAGGATGTTGATCTGATGGAATTTTCAGATGAAATAGAACCTTGGGTGATCAAAGAACTACAAAAGATTGGTTGCGATACAGCCAAAAGCGTACTTGACCTTCGAATTGAAGAGTTAGAATCACGTACCGACCTTGAGATGGAAACAATTCAAGAGGTTATTCGTATCTTAAAAGCTGAATTTGAATAAAATACATAATTTTGCGCTTTGTTAACAAAAATTAAAAACTTTATCCTGATTATGTCCGAAGGCTCATCAACAGTTCGTTTAAGTAAAGCAGCCAGAGAATTCAATGTTGGCACAAATACCATCGTTGAGTTCCTCTCTAAGAAGGGACATCAGATTGACCCAAATCCGAATACCAAGCTATCAGCTGAAATGTATGTTTTGCTGGTGAAAGAATACCAGACAGAAAAACAGGTTAAGGAGGTGTCACAAAAACTTGGAATCGAATATTCTGGCCGAAAGACCATCACTGCTGAAGAAGTACTTAAAAAAGACTTCGAAGAAGATGAGGATGATGACTATGATTCCGGAGAGCTGCTCATTAAAAATATCCAGAATACTTTTTCTGATAAGTCTGTAGGTCAAACCGAAGCAAAGCCTAAAGCTGAACCGGCAGAAAGCAAGCCTCAAGCTCCAAAAGAATTGGTCGCCGTTGAAGAAATAAAACCTGCACCGAAAGTTGAAACCAAGGAGCTGGTAGCAGAAGATGTTGCCGAAGTTACTGCGCAGTTGCCAAAGCAAAAAGCCTCCGTTGAAATTGAGACAGTTGCAAAAGAGGAACCAAAACCATCTGAGCCTGAATTGGAAACAGTACAGCAGACTCAAGATGTGCCTGTGGTAAATGTACCTATTGTTGAAAAAGAACGAGAGAAAAAGACCGAAATAACAGCTGCTGAAAAAGTTGATTCTGAAATAGCTTTTGAAAAGATTGAAGAAGAAACAATTATACCTCAGCCTGAAGTTACTTCTAAAAGCAAAGATTCAAGTGCTCAGATTCCATCTTTTAAAGCTGCTGAAGAATCCTCAACACCTCATGTTGAAGGTGAGCTGAAGATTTTAGGCAAAATTGATCTTGACAGTATGAATATGCGCACAAAACCTGACAGAAAGAGCAGGGCGCAAAGACAAAAAGAAGAAGATCAAAAAAAGCAGGAAAAAGAAAAAGAGCAAGCAAAAAGAGTTGCAGACAGAAAAAAGCAGTTTACTTCTCCTTCATCACAGCAAGCTCAACCTTCAGGCAGAACACAGTCACCGCCTCCTGCAAGGCCTGATTTAGCGATTCCTAAAAAAGAAGAGTATGCTCAAACTACTAAACCTGAGTCAATTATTGAAAAGCCAGTTGAGAAAATTATCAGACCAGACAATTTTCTGCCAACTGAGCTTGTAAAACTTCAGGGAGTTACGATACTTGATAAGATTGTTTTACCTGAAGACAGGCGAAAGGCTAAACCTGTTGCTTCTTCATCTGAAGACAAATTGACTTCGGCACAGAAAAAGAAAAAACGGAAACGTATTAAAACCAAGCCTCAAGGCGATACACCTGCTCCTTCGGCAAGCCCATCAACAGCTCCAAAGCAACAGCAGACTCCACAAAAAGATATTAGAAGAGGCAAACCTGCTCCACCAAGAAAAGAAGAAAAGGCAGAGCTTACCGAAGAGGACATCCAACGTCAGATTAAAGAAACGTTGGCAAGGTTGTCTCCTATGGGTAAATCTAAAACCTCAAAACACAGACGCCAAAAACGTGATGCGTTCACGCACAACATGGCTGAGGAACTTGCCCGTGCAGAACATGATAAATCAGTCATCAAAGTAACGGAATTCGTTACAGCCAATGAGTTGGCTACAATGATGAATGTGCCTGTTATTAAAGTTATTGCAACATGTATGAGTCTGGGAATGGCTGTTTCAATCAATCAAAGACTTGATGCTGAAACACTTTCGCTTGTTGCCGAAGAATTTGGTTTTGAAGTTGAGTTCACCAGCCATGATCTCCAGGATTCGCTGGCCGAGTCAGAAGAGCCTGATAATCCGGAAGATCTTGTTGAAAGAGCACCTATAGTAACCGTAATGGGACACGTTGACCATGGTAAAACACTGCTTCTGGATTACATCCGTAAAGCAAATGTTGTTGCAGGTGAGGCAGGTGGAATTACACAGCATATCGGTGCATACGAAGTTTTCACCGAAAGTGGCAAAAAAATTGCCTTCCTAGATACCCCTGGTCACGAAGCATTTACTGCAATGCGTGCACGCGGAGCAAAAGTAACTGATGTGGCAATTATTGTAATCGCCGCAGATGATAGCGTTATGCCTCAGACTAAAGAGGCGATAAATCACGCTCAGGCAGCAGGTGTTCCGATTGTATTTGCTTTCAATAAGGTTGATAAGCCTACCGCAAATACCGAACGTCTGCGTGAACAGCTTGCCAACATGAACATCCTGGTAGAGGATTGGGGCGGTAAATATCAATGTCAGGAAGTTTCGGCTAAATCTGGTATAGGCATTGACCTTTTGCTTGAGAAAGTTTTGCTTGAAGCAGAAATTCTTGACTTAAAAGGAAATCCCAAAAGAGCTGCAAAAGGAACTGTTATTGAATCTGCTTTAGATAAAGGACGGGGTTATGTAGCAAAAATTCTTGTTCAGGACGGCACACTCCGTCAGGGTGACATCGTTTTAGCAGGCTCTGTTTTTGGTAAGGTAAAAGCAATGTTCAACGAAAGAAATACTCAAATTAAAGAAGCAGGCCCATCAACACCAACCTTATTGCTTGGCTTGAGCGGAGCGCCACAGGCAGGCGATAGTTTCATGGTGTTGCACGATGAAAAGGAAGCGAAAAATATCGCTGCCCGTCGTCAGCAATTGCAACGTGAACAAGGTCTGAGAACACAGAAACATATTACACTCGACGAAATTGGACGCCGCATCGCAATTGGAGACTTCAAAGAGCTTAACCTCATTGTAAAGGGTGATGTTGACGGATCTGTTGAAGCTTTATCCGATTCATTGCTCAAACTTTCAACTAAAGAAGTTCAGGTGAATGTTATTCATAAGTCCGTTGGTGCAATTACAGAATCTGACATCATGCTTGCCTCTGCCTCAAATGCCATTGTAATTGGATTCCAGGTGCGTCCAAGTCTGCAGGCAAGGAAAATTGCAGAAACCGAAGAAATCGACATCAGGCTTTATTCAATTATTTATACAGCTATTGAAGAAATTAAAGCCGCTATTGAAGGAATGCTTGCTCCAGAAATTGAAGAGGTCATTACCTGCAATATTGAAATCAGAGAAGTCTTCAGAATCACGAAAGTTGGCACTGTTGCAGGCTGTATGGTACTTGATGGAAAAGTCAACAGAAACACAAAAATCCGCATCATCCGTGATGGCATCGTAATTTACTCAGGGCATCTTGGATCGCTTAAAAGATTCAAAGACGATGTTAAAGAGGTAAGCACAGGCTACGAATGTGGTTTAAATATCGATGGATTTAACGACATCAAAGTTGGTGATATTATTGAGGGTTATTCCGAAAAGGAAGTTAGCCGGAAAATATAATCCGGGATAACTTATTAAATATTGAATTTGGCCTTCATCCGCTAAACAAAAAAGATGCAAATAATTGCATCTTTTTTGTTTTATATTTGTTAACCAATTTAAAAAGAACAACTTGACAGAATAACTTAATCACCATATCGGTATTACACAGGATGCGATTAAAAATCAACAAGCGCCTTTAGTTCGGGTTTCATCAAGTGGGCGATTTCGGAAAAAGGTAGAAACAAATTGCTGTGACCTGTTGAATAAGGGGCAATTTCATAGCTGTTGTAATAAAAGCCAATGCCAGAAGGACTGAGATAAAAGTTCTCGTTTGATTCAATTGCATCAACAAAATAGCCGTTTGAAGACAAGAGCTCGTCCTCGGTTAAACCTTGTTTTGCCTTGAGTTTGGCAGTTAGCAAATGATTTAGTTCCTGCTGAAAATCTTCGATGAATACATCAGAAACGAGCAACTTCTTTCCAGATTCAACCTCAAACAGGCCAAATGCATCATGTTTCATTCCATGCGCTCCGCCAGTAAAAACGTAAGTAGACCTATGTAAACAAACCAAATCCGCAGTATTTAAAACGATGCTGCTTTGTACACTTTTCACCCATTGAAAGGAAGGGCTCATTTCACCGGCAATATTTGCCAGCTCTTTGTACTGATTGAAAAAGGCATCTATTTCTATGTCAATAATTTTTGAAGGAGTTTGTTTATTTGTCAAAGGCTGCAATCCATAAAAATCGCTGACAGCATCAATGAAAAGACTTGATGCTGCCTTTTCAGGAAATAGAAGTGTATACTCAATCAGTGCTGAAGGTGAGGATGGATTATCAGGAAAAAGCTTCATATCAGCATTTCTTAAAACCAACTGAAATGATTGATAATCATCAACTTTAATAGGCTTTGAAGTGAATGACTGCTCCACACCGTATAACATTAATGTTCCGGAAAACACTTCGCCACTGATGATTCCATTGACGATAACACTCTCTTCACCAGCTTTTGAGAGCTTGATAATACCCGCCTCATTCAAACTTCCATCGAGAAAATAACAAATTCCGGTTTGAGCGGATTCCTTTGTATTTTGCACGTTTAAAGAGCCCCACAATTTGTTGTTGCTTTTATGCAAATGAAACATAACATTCAGCCCGTCAGCGTTTCCGGCAAAAGGCTGATACCAGTTTTCCTGAGAAAACAGGCTTACTGAAATAAACAAAAAGTAAATAATTCCAGCTAATAAAGTGTTCTTAAACATAATAATGATCGATTTTGAGACTTCAAAGCTAAGAAAAATCAGGGTCAGAATTAAGACTATTTGCTGAATGACACTGTTGTCGATGCCAATTCATATCTAAAGGTTTCATACCCAGAAAACAACAACTATCAGACAGCATTTAAACAGATTACTTCAGCACACCTTCATAATTGTAGCCAAGCTCTTCAACAGTTGCTTTTACCTTTTCAAGGTCAATATTTTCGCCTTTCAGCGCTACAAGATTTGTAACGATATCTGCAACGGCATCGTCAACAATGTTAAGTTTTTTTAAACTTGTTTCAACATTATTTTTGCAATGGTTGCATGTCATTCCACTGACTTTTACAGTGATGAAATTATTGGTAAGATCGTTTGTATTCATTGTGTTTATTGACTTTTTAAAGAAGTATTTTTGTAGATAACCATTTATAACCAGCAAAACAAGTATTATGCTCGAACCAATCTGAAGCCAGTATGGGATTAAACCACCATGCTCATGATTGTGGTGCCCATGATGACTCATAATGTCGAACCAACTTGGAGGCAAAACATTAATGAAACTGCCAAAAATCAATGCCCCGGTGATGATCGTAATGAGATAGATCATCGTAGTTTTACGACCAAGTGTTTTCCCTAGAACGGTGATTGAAGCTGCATTTGTGGCAGGACCTGCCATGAGAAAAACAAGTATTGCTCCGGGAGAAAGCCCTTTCATTAGTAAAACTGCTGCGATGGGCACCGATGCAGTGGCGCAAACATAAAGAGGAATGCTTGCCAATAGAATTATAAGCATCCCCGCAAAATCATTGGTAACATACTCAGTAAAAAAGTCATCAGGTAGAATCACTGCAATCAACGCTGCCAGCAAAAGACCAATGATCAGCCATTTGGATATATCCTGCAGAAAATCAACAAATGCATAACGAAGCATATAAAGCAGTGTTCGCGGTGTTTCCTCTTCAAGCTCAGCTGAGGTGGGCACATGATTTTTGCCTGAATCTCGCACAAATAAATTGGTGAAAACACCTCCCAAAAAACCGGTTACAAGTGCCACTACCGGCCGGATGACTGCAAAGGGAAGTCCAAGCATTGAATAGGTTACAAGGATAGAATCAACGCCGGTTTGAGGTGTCGAAATAAGGAATGAGTTTGTTGAGCCGCGTGAAGCACCATTGCGGTATAAGGAAATGCCCGTTGGCAAAACCCCGCATGAACAAAGCGGCATAGGAACACCTAAAATACTCGCGTTGAGCGATGCTAAAGCGTTTGACTGCCCCATATATTTTATGAGTAAGCGTTTCGGGAAATATACTTTAAGGATGCCGGCGAACAGAAACCCAAACAAAAGATAAGGCGCCATCTCATTGGTGAGACCGATCAGTTCGCTGAAATATTGTGAAAGGTAGTTCATACTTATACTTTTAGTAAGGCCCAAAAGTACTTTTTTTCATCATTGGGCAGGCTCACTACAATCAAGTATTTCTTTACCTATAAATTAAGAAGCTTTTCCGGAAGATTCATCACATGTGGTTTAATTTCAGCAATCAACTCTGAGAGTTGTTTGTTTTTATGGGTATCAGTAAGTGCAAGTTCGGCTGATTCGATAAAAGATTCAAACATTGCAGCCTCATCAATCAAACATTCCTTGTAACGTGCTACCTGATAATACCAGGTGATTGCAGGCAGATAGCCGGCTCTGTTCCGGTGTTCAGCTTCCCGTTTCAAAAGCTCATACTTTTTAACAAGTTTAATTACCTCTGCATATTTCTCGAGCCGCAGCATAGATTGTGTCATTGAGCTGAAAAACAAATGCCACCTGAACTGCAAAATGTCGTCTCGGTTTCGTTCCAGAAAGGTGTTGGCATAGCTGAGGGCCTGTTGTGCTTTGTTGTTTTTGACCAGACTCTGAATATAAAAGGATGCAAAACCAATCCTGTTGTGAGGGCTGACAGTGTTTTTGAGCTCTGGCAGATTGTCTTTCATCATTTTCAGGGCAAGCTTGTTTCTGTCGGATCGCAGCAAAACAGCACACAAATTGCTTAGATAAAACATATAGTCGGCACTTTTCCAGCGGATAGAAAGCAGTCCGTAATAGACAGCTTTGTCGAGCTCATTGTTTCGCGCATGCAACAGCACTTTGTTGGCATAATAGTTTACCAGAATCCGCTTACTGTATATATGTCCGTTTACAATCAGTTCATCGAGATGCCTGTAGAGTACAATCAGTTTATCATATTGTTTATAGTTATAATACATGAAAGTGAGGCGCACAATGGCGTAGTAGCGGTTGAGTCCGTCGAGTGCCTCGTCGTTGAAAATGCTTATAAGCCGCTCCTCCCATTGCCGTGACTCCTTTTTATAGGATGCATATTGGTCTACAATATCGATGGTTGCCTCGTGCAGCTCCTGATTCACGTTTTTTGAATGGTTGTAAGCCTGTTTCCAGTTTTCGAGAAAGTTGTTGATAGGCTTAAGATAGTTGTAGCGCATGCGGATAAGCAGATAATAACGGTAATTCTGAACCAATTCATAGAATCGGATAAAATAATACTCTGTACTTTTAAAGCTGCGAATAAGACCAAGCAACGCTTTCTCTTCATCAGGGCCAATAGCATCGGTCATGATTTTGCTGTCGAGTTCGGTCATACGAAAGAAAAACTGGTCTGCATCGATCGCACTCAGCTTTTGGGTTATCCACTTTTTCATATAGGAATACTTCCGTTTATCGATATTTTTATCGAAATGTGCAGGTTCCTCAGGGTTTAAGGTACATCGGCGCACTTGCATCAATATCTGCAGGTTTTCTGCATCTTTGAGCTTCTGTATCCTTTCAAGATAATCAACTTCATGAGGCAGCACTGAGCTGGCAAAATCAAAAAACCTTTCTCTTTTTATCTCTGACATTTTTCACGGGCAGAAGTGATAAGCCTTCCACAGTTCAAAAATACAGATGTTTTGTTTAGCAGCAGGAAAAATGGAGCCGGAATAAAGAAAGGTGCGTTTGAAAATGTAAGTTCTTAATTTTCAATCGATCCCGAACACAATTGAAATAAATCTTAATCGATTTTTCGCAGAAACTGTATTTCACAACGTTTGATAAGGCAATCGCTGTAAAAAACTGATTGAAAAAAAAGATTATAATTTACATTAGAATGAGCTCGATGAAAATGTCTTGATTTTACAATTTTTGAAGGGAGTAACGAAAGTAATTTTGCAGCGTCATTTAATTACAAACAAAAAAATAAAAAAAGATGAAAAAGTTAGTTTCATGGATCGAAATCCCTGCTGAAGACATGGAAAGAGCAGTGAGATTCTACAATTCAGTTCTGAACCTTGAACTGAAAATTGATGATTATGGTGTGGAAAAGATGGCTTGCTTTGACACAGGTGAAGGCGCGATTTCTCAGGCTGCTGGCTTTAAACCTTCTTCAGATGGTGTTCTGGTAAGTTTCAATGTGAGTGACGATTTGGAATCGACAATAGACAGAATCATTGAATCGGGCGGATCTCTTGTAATTCCAAAGACCAAAATTGAAGCTGAAGGCCGTGGATATTTCGCTGTATTTATCGATTCTGAAGGCAATAAGGTTGGGCTTTACGGGGAGAAATAGGTTGATGGTATGGAGCCTGGATATCAAAAGTCAAAAGAAATATTCTGGTGGTAATGATTCAGGCTCCATTGCCTGCAAATTCGGAAAATGCGACTGCAAATTCGTTTAAGCAGGGATTTATTTGGGTTGACTGCTTTTGGGAGAAATTAGGTTTGAAATCAATTATATTTCAGGCCTTTCAACAATTTCATCAGCAGTCAGCCTATTTTCAGGACTAAAAATGTAAGTTTGCAAACGATTCACGCGCAATGGAATACCAGATTATAAATCCATCCCGATTTTTATCACCATATGTGAAGCACTACTGGATGCTCGAAAATTGCCTTCCAGCGGGTGAAAAACATGTGCAGCGCATTGTTCCAAATGGCTTGACAGAGTTGATATTTTATCTTGGCGACAAGCCCCATTCAGATGAAAGTATGCGGTGCTTCAACGAAAATTCGATTATCTCCGGACAACTTAACACCTTTTATGACCTGGAAGTGACCGGTAAAATGAGCTTGTTTTCGATCATTTTCCAGCCACATGGGCTGTCGGCTTTCTTTGATATACCGGTGAACGAGCTGCTCAACCAAAACATCCCATTGAAGTTTCTCTTTAAAGAAGGTCTTGACGCGCTGGAGGACAAATTTTTTGAGGCACATCATTTCGTTGACAAGATTCGTCTTGCAGAACAATTCCTTTTCGGATGCCTGAAAAATAAGACGACAGACTATCACTTCAATCGCATCAATAACAGCATTTTGCTTATCAACCAAAGCAAAGGACTCATCGATATTGACACGCTCGCAGAAGCAACATGTTTCAGCCGAAAGCAGTTTGAACGCACATTTTCTATGCTCGTAGGCATCTCTCCAAAACAATTTCTTAAAACAGTGAGATTCCAGAATGCCATCCACGAAAAGGCAAAAAACAAGGACCGAAACCTTTCAGAACTGACATATTTGTGCGGATACTATGATCAATCGCATATGATTAGCGAATTTTTCAGGTTTTCAGGCCTTACACCAAAACAGTATTTCGCTGACTGTGAACCATATTCAGATTATTTTGGATAAAGCATGAACTAATCAGCATTTGACTTCCAAATGTTGCCGGAAAAAATCAATCGGTATATTAACTTTGCGGAAATTCAAAACAGATGTTCAGATATACCCATGCCATTGTCAGAAAACCCGGAAAAAATTTCGCAGATGGTATCACAGATTCAGGCCTCGAAAAACCTGTATTTGAAAAGGCACTGAAGCAACATATCGCCTACTGTGAAGCCCTGAAATATTGCGGTTTGGAACTTACAATACTCGAGGCTGATGAAAAATATCCCGATGGATGTTTTGTTGAGGATGCAGCTGTAGTTACCGAAAAAGTGGCAATCATCACCAATCCGGGTGCTGAAACAAGGCGTGGCGAGGTAGAAAAAATTGCAGAAATTCTTTCCCAATATAAAAAAACTGAATTCATATCGCTTGATGGCTATGTGGAGGGTGGTGATGTTATGAAAGTCGGAAACCATTATTATATAGGCATTTCAGGCAGAACAAATGAAAAAGGCGCAAGACAGCTTTCAGGAATTCTGACAAAACATGGATATTCCACTTCTTTCATTCCTGTAAAAACAATTCTTCACCTTAAAACAGGTATCACGCATATCGGACAAAATAATTTCATTGCTGCTGATGCTTTTGCTGACAGTTTTCAACAATTTCATGTCATACAAACAGAACAGGATGAGGCATATGCCGCCAATTGTTTATTTATCAATGATTTTTTACTTATACCAAAGGGCTACCCAAAAATTAAAAATAAAGTCATTGCGCAGGGTTATCAGCTTATCGAAACAGAAATGTCGGAATTCAAAAAAATGAATGGAGGTTTGACCTGTCTTTCATTGCTATTCTGAGTTTATATCTTTTACTTTTGGGGTTTATTTTTTGAATTCACTTCACTTTCAAGCTAAATTGAAAAAAACGCTAGTGCTTTTCGTACAATATTTTAGTCGAAATAACTATTTTACAAAACGCTCATAATAGCTTATATTTGTGGGAGTGATTTTGATTAATCTATAAAATTATGAAAGCAAACAAATTATTGAATCTCGCCCTTCTCACATTTGTAGTCACATTTATTGTATCAAGCTGCAAGAAAAACAATGATGAAACAAAAGATTATGCGAAGGAAATAGAAGCTTTTAAATTTTTGACTGAAAACTATCCGCCCTTTAATTATGAGGAGGAAGGCAAGGTTTATGGTGTTTCCGCTGACATCCTCAATGGATTGTTTGCAAAGATGAATGTTAACTCAAGCGTTGTTTCACTCGAAATAGACGAATGGGAGAAGGTTTACCAGAAAACATTGAGTGAATCCAATTCCATGCTTTTTTCGGTTGTCAGAATTCCGGAAAGAGAGCATCTTTTCAAATGGGTTGGCCCGATAGCTCCACAAAAGGATGTGATTATCGCGTTAACATCTCAGCAGATTGCTATAAATAATCCCGCTGATCTGGCAACTCATACGATCGGTGTCATTGCAGGATACAGCAATATAGCCCAGCTGACCAATCTAGGTGTTCCACAATCTATGCTTATTGAAGTACATAGCATAGAAACGCTGTACAACGGCCTGACAAGCGGATTGTTCGACTGTATTGCCTATTCCGAGATTGGACACAATCTGGTTGTTGGGTCATTGGGGTATGATCCGGAAAATTTCGACATTGCATATACAATACAGGTGACGCAACTATATTTCGCCCTTAACATCAATACTTCTGACGAATTGATCGAATATATGCAATCGGTGCTTGACAATTTTAAAATGGATAAAACTGTGGATGGTAGCAGTGTGTATGAAAAGATTCTTAACAAATATCATGTTATCCAACACATAGAGGATAACATCACCGAACAAATGGTGATTGACCTTGTAAACACAACCGCATCACAGCTCGAAAATGATGCTCCCGGAACCATCGCCAGGATCAACGCAGGCCAGGCTCCCTTTATCGATCCTATAAATCCATCGCTTTATGCTTTTGCATACGATACAACTGTAACAATGCGGGCACATGCTACAAATTTATTGTTGGTTGGGGTAAATTTCAAAGGAAAAACGGATGCTGCAGGAAAAGCATTCAGGGATGAAATAATTCGTGGTGCCCTTGCACATGGCACCGGATGGGAGGATTATATCTATACAAAACCAGATCAAAGCGGATTGTATTACAAAACCACCTACTACAAACTTTGTAGTGCCAGCGATGGGAAACAGTATGTAGTTTGCGCAGGCAGATATAAATAATCAGTATTTCAATTGGTCTTTATTTTGAAAGAATAATTGATCAACCAGATCAGTTTTAAAACAGAAAACTCTAAAATATCAAATATGAAAAAAATAATTGCGCTTTTTTTGTCAGCTTTTGCACTGATTACAGTATTACACTCAGCAAAACTAAACGCTCAGGCATTTTTTGACTTTGAAAGCGGACTAGTTTCCACGGGCTATAATGATGTCAGAGTCCCGGGCGATCAGGGAAGCTTGTTCTCTTTGAAGAATGATCTGATTGCAGCGCCAAAAGTGTTCTACAGATTGAAAGCCGGCTACAAAATAAACTCACGCCATTCTATTTCCATATTGTTTGTGCCTCTTCAAACAAGGTCAGAGGGCAATATTCCAAAAGATATCATTTTTATGAAAACAGTTTTTCCTGCAAACAATGATATTGATGCCATCTACAAATTCAATTCATACCGATTGACTTACCGATATGATTTTGTGCAAAAACAAAATTTTGAATTTGGATTGGGATTTACTGCCAAAATTAGAGATGCAAGAATCGCGCTTACATCATCAGCTTTATTTGATGAAAAGGTAAATGTCGGCTTTGTTCCCATTATCAATTTCAGACTATTTTGGAGGCTCAACAACAATTTCGGGATGCTGTTGGAAGGCGACGCTCTTGCTGCAAAACAAGGTCGTGCTGAAGATGTGCTCCTTGCAGCAACGTATGATTTCTCAGATCATTTCGCATTAAAAGCCGGATACAGAATCCTTGAAGGAGGCGCTGACAATAGCACAGTGTATAGCTTTGCACTATTCCACTATGCCTCTTTTGGTTTTTTAGTTAGCTTTTGATGTATTTGTCTGGGCATGGAATAGGAAAATGAAAGTTTCAAATCTCCCCGAAATGTAAAAACAGCAATCAAAAAACCAATATCCCGAACAGTTACTGGCACTGAAAAGGGGGTGTGATTGAAACTGACAGAAGACAAAAGGCCATATCTAAGCCATTTTATGAAATCAACGAACCACTACAATTTTAAGGTCATAAGACTGCAAAAGACTTGATATCAGTGGTTATTTTTGTCTTGAATGCGGATATTATATCTCACTTCTTCAATATTTCCTTTCCAATAATCGTATCGGATATCTTTGCCTTCATGTTCAATGTTCCAAATGGCAGTGAGGGTGCCTGGAATAATATAATCGCCAGATTTTTTATAATTGCTGATTTCGGCAGTAAAATGAGCAAGCACATTGCCTTCAGGACTGGTCCAATAGCGATCAAAAGTCTCAAAGAGTATCATTTCGTAATTATCATTGAAATAGAATTTGCCTTTTACTACAATCCCTTTCCATTGAATGGTTCCGATTGCTGTTCTATCATCGACCTCTTCCCAGTAAATATAATCTGAGAGCGCATAGCCCGGAATCAGCAATGCTTCGGCAAGAATTATTGCCAGAGCAGATTGTGAAATTTCCCTTTCCCGGGCATCAAATACTGTGAACAAATTGGCAATTTTGCCAAGCATTTGCCCTTGTCCATCTGAAAAAATATCCCGCCCATCGAAAGGAATGATTCCGGCAATATGGGCTTTCATGTATGCAATACGGAAAGGAATTTCACAGCTGTTAAACTGTATAGTTTTTAGCTTCATCCAATCTTTTTCAGGCGCCATTTTAATAGCACTTTCACTCCAGATTACTTCTGCATTGACAACTTTTTCTTTTCCGACAAAACCACATCGGCTTAAATATTTTTGGACTGGTATAGGCAGTGAAGAAATATCATTCTCCGTAAGTATTTCATTATGAGTAGGTGCATCAACGAAATTCTGCTGAAGGTCGTTCTCAAAAGTCTTTTTTACTGTATTGCAAGCACCAAAGAACAGGATAATAATCATAAGCAAAAAACTAATTTTCTTCATTTATCTAATTTTTAATGCATTTCTGAATCAATTTGAAAAGCAAAATGAAGTAGTCAGAAATACAGGATATATTACTGATAAATTATGCCGATTACCATTAGTTTGAAAATTAAAAACGAATCTATAAGTCTGAATAATTACCACAGAAACTCAAACTTCTGGTTAGAAAACTGCTAAACGATTCCGGTAAAGCCCATGAAGGCAAGTGCAAGGATGCCAGCTGTTACAAGCGCAATCGGCACTCCGCGCATCCCTGAAGGAACCTCCATCAGATCAAGATGTTCTCTTATTCCGGCAAATATAACCAACGCAAGAGAGAAGCCAACTGCATTAGCAATGGCAAAAACAACACCCTCCATCAGGTTAAAATCTTTTTGTATGGTCAGAATAGCAACACCAAGCACAGCACAGTTGGTTGTAATCAGTGGAAGAAAAACGCCAAGGGCAGCATAAAGTGCCGGACTCACTTTTTTCAGAATGATTTCAACCATTTGCACCAAAGAGGCAATCACCACAATAAATGCGATGGTTTGCAGAAATTGAATGCCCAATGCTTCGAGTATGTATGTCTGAATAAGCCATGTAACTATAGTAGCCAACGTCATTACAAATAAAACCGCACCTCCCATCCCTATGGAAGTTGAGATTTTGTTTGATACACCAACAAATGGACAAATACCAAGAAACTGTGCCAACACAATGTTGTTGACAAAGATGGCTGATATGATGATAATAATGTATTCCATATCTATAATTTTTTGCTTGGTTCTACTTATTAAATTTTCTTGTGAGTGCTATCATATAGCCCAGGGCAATGAATGCTCCAGGAGCAAGCACAAATACCAACATCATATCTCCGGGGATCAGTTTGATGTTGAAAATGGCTCCACTGCCTAAAATCTCACGCACTGCACCCAACATGGTCAACGCAAACGCAAATCCTAATCCCATGCCTAAACCATCAATTACCGATGACTTAACCGTATTTTTTGAAGCAAAAGCTTCGGCGCGTCCAAGAACTATACAGTTAACAACGATCAACGGGATAAACAATCCAAGCTGATCGAAAAGTGCAGGTACAAAGCCTTGCATAACCAATTCAACAACAGTTACAAAGGAAGCTATGATTACAATGAATGAAGGAATCCGGACTTTATCAGGGATAAAGTTCTTCACTAGTGATACGACCAGATTGGATGATACGAGTACAAAAGTGGTAGCCAATCCCATCCCAAGTCCATTGATGGCCGATGTACTCACACCAAGCGCCGGACATAAACCAAGTAAAAGAATCAGAACCGGATTCTCTTTAATAAACCCTTTGGTAAAATTTTGCATCTGATTCATCGCTAGTTTCCTCCTTTATGTAATTCGTAAGTATCATAAGCATGCATTACAGCATCTGTATATGCCCTGGAGCTGATAGTTGCGGCAGTGATTGCATCTATTTCACCACCATCTTTTTTCATTTTGATATTGTTGGCACCAGGATTCTTTCCATTGAATTGATTGCTCCATTCAGATTTATTTTTCTGCATTTTATCTCCCAGACCAGGTGTTTCTTTATGATCGAGGACAGAAACATTGTTGATGGTACCGTCAGGTAAAAACCCAACCATAAGTCTTATAATTCCTGAAAAACCCTTCTTGGTATAGGTATTAACAGCAACGCCAACTACTTCGTCTGCCACAAAAGCTACATTAAACTGCAGCGAATCTTCTTCGTGCGCTGACTTAACTTTTATAGTCTCCAGCCGGTCAAAAGCAGGTAAAACCTGTTTGATTGCTTCCTCCTGCTTCTTTTGCTTAGCCATTTCAATGGGGCCTTTTGTAAGGTTATAAACGCTGCCAAGCGCAAGCGCCGACACCGCTGTAACCAGCATCAGTGTGCTGACCATATTGAAAAAATTTGATTCTCTTTTGCCTGCCATGATTGTCAGTATATAAATGTCTTTATTTTTTTATTTAGCAACCGTTCCAAAGCGTTTTGGTTTGAAAGCACTGTTGATGAGTGGTGTGAAGGCGTTCATGATAAGAATAGCAAATGAAATGCCCTCAGGATAAGCTCCCCAAAGCCTTATGATGATTGTTATCAA
>JAGXRB010000428.1 GCA_018336075.1 Bacteroidota bacterium | reverse complement strand
TATCAACACTAAGATTCAATTGCATTGCAATAGGAGCTTACCTGAGTACCTCAGCAAGAAAAACAAAGCTGGTGATGGCAGTCAAAGGAAAAAAACGAGACTATATCGAAAGCCTATTTCTAAATATAGCCAGTTTAAACCTTCTGAAAAAATGTCAATTGCATAATTTGGGTTTATGGCTTGCAAATCAATAAAAATCAATTTGAAATGCAGCCTGGAAATATGCCTGAAGTTTCTACGCTATTCCTGCGCATTCTTTTGAAAATAATTACTATTTTTGCAATCGATTTGTAACTGACTTCATATCAGTTATTTTACAACGAAAACAGTTTATAACTGAGCCATTCGATGATCTTTCTGCCTCTGCATCGCTACAAGATGTGAAACGGTAAGTCCTGGCATCTTTAGCTCTTAAAAAAAATCAAAAATGAAAGTAGGTAACAACAAAGTGGTCTCGTTGATTTATGAATTACGGGAGGAAAATTCAGAAGGTGAAATAATCCAGAAAGTGGAAAAAGACCGTCCATTTGTTTATTTATTTGGTGTTGGGGGCTTGTTGCCAAAATTTGAGATGAGTCTCGAAGGATTGCAAGCTGGCGACCCTTTCAGTTTCGGAATGACTTCAGGCGAGTCCTATGGTGAACATACTGACGAAGCGATCATTGAGCTGGACAAGAGTATTTTTGAAGTTGATGGTATGATCGATGAGGAATTGGTCACAGTAGGAAATCAAATCACAATGCAGGACAACGAAGGAAATCCACTTGATGGGATTGTACTCGAAATAACTGACGACAAAGTTATTATGGATTTTAACCATCCATTGGCAGGTTTGGATTTGTTTTTCTCAGGTGAGATTCTCGATGTGCGCGAAGCATCATCAGATGAAATTGCACACGGACATGCGCATGGTGTTCACGGTCATCATCACTAGATAAATTTTCTATTACCAGATAATAAGGCTGTAAAATAATCTTTTACGGCCTTTTTTCATTCCAGATTAAAAACACTGTGGGTTTCTTGTGAATGTCGGGCGATCGTTTTTGCCAGTCACCAATGGTTTTTGTACAAATAAATTCATCTGGATGACTAATATTCGTGCCAATACAAAGCATTGTTGATGGTTGGCAATTCTTAAAAATCGCATCGAGGATCTGGGTGTTTCTGAAAGGTGTCTCGATGAAAATTTGCGTTTGGCCTGTTAATGTAGCAGTTTTCTCAATTAATTTCAGCTGCTTATTTCTTGAATCCGGATGAATAGGAAGATAACCATGAAAGCAAAAAGATTGTCCATTAAAACCTGAAGCCATAAGTGCCATAATAATTGAGCTGGGGCCGGATAGAGGAATTACCACAATTCCTGACAGATGTGCAGCCCTCACAATAATAGCTCCGGGATCAGCTACACAGGGAGATCCCGCTTCTGACAATAAACCAACATCGTTACCCTCACTAATTGGTTGCAGAAATTTCACTGCATCGGCATCAGCGGTGTACTTATTCAATTCAAAAAATGTAATGCTGTCAATAGGTTTATCGATTTTTATTTTACTTAATAACCTTCGCGCTGTTCGCAAATCTTCAACAATAAGATAATTTAGCTGATGTAGCATAAGTATTGCTTTTGCAGGCATGACAAGGTCTGCAGATGTATCGCCAAGCGGACTTGGAATCAGAAATAGCTTACCTGATTGTTGCTTCATAACCATGGAATTTTATTGAGGTCGATATTTCCCCCTGAAAGAATGATACCAATCTTCTTGTTTTTTAATTCTTCTATTGCTGATAAAGCTACTGCAACCGGAACTGCAGAACTAGGTTCGATAACAATTTTCATTCTTTCCAAAACAAGTTTCATTGCTTCAATAATCTGTTGATCGTTTACCAGAATCACATCATGAATCTGCTCCTTTATGATGGGCCATGTCAGACTGCCCAAAGATGTCAAAAGACCATCAGCAATGGTTTGGGGTTTCAGGCTTGGAACAAGATTTCCTGTTTTAAATGATTGCCAGGTATCATTAGCGCCTTCAGGTTCGCAGGCAATCACCTTTGTTTGAGGCGACAAATACCTGATACTAAGTAAAGTTCCGCTCAAAAGCCCTCCACCACCAACAGGACATAAAATAACATCAAGATCCGGATATTTGGAAATCATTTCAAGACATGCTGTAGCCTGACCAGCAATAATATTATAGTCGTTATACGGATGTATTAATGTAGCCCCCGTTTCCTCAATAATAGCATTGAGGGTGCTTTCACGTGCTTCAAGTGTTGGCAGACAAAAGGTAATCTTTCCACCATATTGTTCAACTGCTGCTACCTTCACTTTTGGAGCTGTCGAGGGCATCACAATATAAGCAGGCACATTCATTATCATTGCAGCACGTGCCAGAGCCTGTGCATGATTGCCGCTCGAATGTGTTGCAACACCCTTACTGAGCTCATCCCTACTAAGACTCAGGATGGCGTTCATCGCTCCCCGAGACTTAAAAGCACCCGCTTTCTGAAAGTTTTCACATTTAAAAAAAAGAGACGAATCTGTCTTCTCATTCAATTGCTGAGAACTAAGAACTGGCGTTTGATGTATAAAAGGCTTGATTCTTTCATGAGCAGCCTGAATATCATTTAGCGTTGGCAAGTTTAGTATTTTCATGAAAAAATTAATCTAAAATTGCTTTTTGAGTGATCGCTTTACAAGCCTTTTCAATCAGTTCAAACACTTTTTCGCATTCATCAAAACCCTTTTCATAGGGATCTGCTATCGATAGATCTTTACCCGGTTCTATCAGATTCATCAAATAATCAACTTTATTCAGATCGTGCTCACCACGGGCAAAATCCTTGACATCTTGCATGCTTTTCAGATCCATCACATAAATATGATCAAAACGATCAAAATCCTCTTCCGAAAAGAGTTTAGCCCTTTTTGAAGTAATATCAATTTTGTGCAGTGCTGCTACTTTTGCAGCTCTTTCATCTGGACAATCATTGATGTTAAATGACTCAAAACCAGCCGACTCAACAATGCCTTTTATTCCATTCTCTGAATACATCTTTTTAAGAACTCCCTCTGCTAAAGGAGATCGGCAAACGTTTTCCAAACATAAAAACATAACATTCATGGCAATAAATTTAAATTATTACAGATTCACTCGTACAACGAAAATACGACAAAAAAGAAAATTTGTCTTCAATTATTGTAAAATAATCTTTTTTAAACACTTATTCTGGAAATTCCGGGCAAAAAAAAACCTGCTAAGCTAGTTCTGCAGGTTTTAAAAAAAATATTTTATAAATTTTACATATCACTTACTGCAATATTTTTTTATCGATATCCATTACAAAAGTTCGAAATTGCTTATCTGTCTCGATAAGATTTGCAATCGTTTTACAGGCGTGCAGCACAGTAGCATGGTCTTTATTGCCACATTGCAGTCCAATGGTTGCCAATGAAGATTTTGTATGCTTTTTCGAAAAATACATGGCTACCTGTCTTGCCTGCACAATCTCACGTTTGCGCGTTTTGGTATTCATCTGATCAACGGGAAGCCCAAAATAATCACAAACAACTTTCTGAATGAAATCAATAGAAACTTCTTTTATTGTGTGTTTGACAAATTTGTCAATCATTTGTCTGGCAAGGTCAAGATTAATCGACTTTTTGTTCAACGATGACTGTGCAATCAATGATATCAAAGCACCTTCCATTTCGCGCACATTGGTTGTGATGGAATGGGCAAGGTAGTCAATCACTTCTTCTGGAATTATTATTCCATCGTTATATAGTTTCCGTTTAAGAATAGAAACGCGTGTATCAAAATCCGGCACTTGCAGGTCAGCAGAAAGTCCCCATTTAAACCTTGAAAGCAAGCGTGGCTCCATGCCTTTCAATTCCACAGGAGGTTTATCACTTGTAATGATAAGCTGTTTGCTGCTTTGATGTAAATGATTAAATATGTGAAAGAAAACATCCTGAGTTTTGTCTTTACCAGCAAGAAACTGAATGTCATCAATAATCAGAACATCAATCATCTGGTAAAAATGCACAAAATCGTTTTGATTATTATTGCGAACCGATTCGATAAACTGGTTGATAAATTGCTCACTTTGAATGTAGAGTACTGTTTTTTCAGGAAAGTTGGTCTTGACTTGCAATCCGATAGCATGAGCAAGATGTGTTTTTCCTAGACCGGTAGAGCTGTAAAACAAGAGCGGATTAAATGCAGTTTTTCCAGGATTTTCAGCCACAGCATAACCTGCCGAACGTGCAAGCCTGTTACAATCACCTTCTACAAAACTGTCAAAAGAATAGCTTTCAACCAATTGGGATTCAACTTTTATCTTTTTAAGCCCTGGAATTATGAATGGATTTGGAATTTCTTTTGAAGTACCGCGATTAAGATCGATCGGCATTGAAACATATGGATTTTTGGTAGCTTTATGATTGCTGGTTGGATAATTGACTGCAAATGGACCGGATGCGCTGAAAGAATTATCCATGATAATGCTGTATTCCAGACGACCATCAGGACCTAGTTCCTTTTTGATTGTTTTTTTTAATAGAACTATATAGTGTTCTTCGAGCCATTCGTAAAAAAACTGACTTGGCACCTGAATAGTAAGCACATTATTCTCAAGTTTGACAGGAGAGATAGGTTCAAACCATGTTTTAAAGCTTTGAACATGAACATTATCTTTAATAATACTCAGGCAGTTTTCCCATACTTCGAGATGTCTTTTTTTCATCATTATTGAAGATCAATTAGTTAACATTAAATTAACATGCGTTAACAGTGAGTCCTAAGTAAAGTAGTTGATTTTGTTTACTTTAGTAATCTGAAGTGATGTTATTTACTTTTCAACAAAATTGAATGAAAAAAAGTGAAAAAAAAAGTTTTTTTTCTATTGACTTTAACAATAATTCATCGTAACATAGGCCAAAACTATCCGTTTTTGGATATACTCTCTGAAACCATTGATATCTATGACATTTCAAGGTGCTTTACGTTCACTCCATAAATTTTCTCCAGCTTTTCGGCTATTTTTTTGATGTCATTTTTTCTGCATTTAATTTCAAAATAACAATCAAGTTCAAATTTTTGATTCAATTGCTGCAAGTTTTCTTCCTTCATGATTCTCATGACTTCATTCATCAGAGGGTATGTGAATGAGATTCCTAAGTATTCATCTACAGTTTTAATTTCAGAAGGGGCATTTGTAAGTGCTTCTCTGGCAGCTACTTTATAGGCAGTGACCAATCCACTTACTCCAAGTTTAATGCCTCCAAAATAGCGAACAACTATTACCAGAACATTTGTAAGTTCAAACGAATAGATTTGATTTAAGATGGGTTTTCCGGCAGAACCCGAAGGTTCGCCATCGTCGTTGGCTCTGAACTGGCTCTTATTGGCGCCTAAAACATAAGCATAGCAATGGTGGCGCGCATCAAAATATTCTTTTCTTACTTCCGAAAGCCTTTGTTTTACATCTTCCTCTGAATTCACATGAAAAGCAATCGCAATAAATTTACTGCCCTTTTCTTTATAAAGCCCATCACCTCGATCAGTGATTGTTTTGTAACTATCACTCTCCATTATTTCATCGAAATAAAAACAATCGCAATAAGTGCAAGTGCAATTCCTATCCAATTTGTTCGACTAAGTTTTTCTCCAAAAAGAAAATAATCAGCTAACGCTGCAATGCTTACAACTCCGGTATTCAGAACAGGAAACATTACCGAACTCTCGAAAACAGTCATACTTCGAAACATATAATAGGTCGAAGCGAAATTGACCAGCCCAAGAAGCAGTCCTGCAAAAAAATGCTTCCAGCGAAGCGTTGTTTGTTTTTTATATAACCTGATCAAAAGAACAAAGGAGCCGATTGTCATTGAAAAAACAAAAATCGTTGCAAGTAGAAGGTACAGATCATCAGACAGGTAATGATAATCAGTAAACTTCATGAGTAGATCATTGGTTCCTGTACCAATAAAAATCAAAAATGGTAAAATTGCAAGCGCCAGGCTTACTTTAACCGACTGTTTTTTCTTGAAGGTGAGATAAAATGCAGGCAATGCCAACGCAATTCCTATCAGTTTTAATGCTCCGGCCTGCTCTCCAAAAAGTAAAAAACCACCTGCAACAGGTATCACTACCGACATGCGACTCGCAACTGCAGTTACTGCTACACCCGCCTTTTGAGAAGATAATGCAAAAAGAAAAAATACACCTATAAAGATGAACCCCAGTAAAACAGCCATCGGAAACCATGGAGATGTGTAAATATCGTTGACTGTATATGGATTTTCATAGGCAACAAATCCAATGACAGATGCAATCAGATAGTTGGCAATAATTGCCTGGAGATTATCTATTCCAAAGCGCTTGAAATATCTGAATAAAATCAGGATAGAGGCGGAAAATAAGACCGATGCAATCAGGTACAGCATGCTTTTTTGGCAAAAATACAAATGAGTGTCCAATTAAATGAATTTAAATTTACAGAAATATGCTTTAAAAAATTATTGGTAAGTGTAACTTTTATTTCGTTGGTGCCGTCATATGTTCAAATTTCAAAAATCTAATAACATGAAAACAAAAACTAAAATTCAACTTTTCTTTATCCTTGCATTTGTTCATCTTTTCACCCTTCAATCAGTGGCTCAGAAAACCGGAAGTGGTAACGTAACTGGAAACTCATACACGGTTTCTGCATTTACAGGCATTAATGTTGGCGGCGCTATGAAAGTTACCCTGATTCAAGCCCCTGAACAAAGTGTATATATTGAAGCAGATGATAACCTCTTTTCCGAAATTTCTGTTGAAGTTAAAAATGGCATCCTTATACTATCGACCAAAAATATTCGTAAAGCCACTAAATTATCTGCAATTGTAACAGCACCTGATTTAAACAAAGTAGACGCTTCGGGTGCCTCAAACGTAAGAGGTGAAAACATAATAAATGTAGCTGCGTTTAGCCTAAAAGCAAGTGGCGCTTCGAGTATCGCACTTGAAATTGAGACTGACAATCTGGAAACTATACTTTCTGGTGCCAGCAAGGCAAACCTGAGTGGAAATGCAATAAGTCATCATGCTAAATTAAGTGGTGCATCTAAGCTTTCGGCAGGAAACCTTGAAACTTCTGTTACACATATTGATGGCAGTGGCGCAAGTGATGCCTTTGTATTTGCAAAGGACAAACTGACCTCTAACCTAAGCGGTGCTTCAAAAGTCAGATACGAGAATGCTCCAGCTGAACACAATACAAGCAATTCTTCAAATTCGGTAAACAAAACTACGGTTACTGTTTCAAAAGGAGATACAGTGAATGTGAATATTGGCAATCTCAAAATTCAGGTGCTTGACGGCGACTCAACAGTTGTTGTGGTTGGCAGTAGAAAACTTGTAGTTGATGAAGATGGAAATGTAAATCTTACAAGAGTTAAAAAACACAAATTCAACGGACATTGGGCTGGGGTTGATCTTGGAATAAATGGGCTTTTAACAACTGATTTCAACATGGGATACCCTGCAGAAGTTGCATTCCTTGATCAAAAAACAGAAAAAAGTATTGCGGTTAACATTAATTTTTACGAACAAAATATTCCATTGAATAAAAGTGGAACATTAGGTTTGGTTAGTGGACTTGGTTTAACCTGGAACAATTACCGTTTTTCAAGCGATGTGATGCTGAGAAATGAAAACAACAATATGATGGGTTACTATATAGAAGGTGTAAATGTTAGAAAAAGCAAGCTGGTCAACACATGGCTTACTATGCCGTTATATTTGGAATTGCAAACACGCAGCAACAATACAAAAGAAAAAGCACATATTGCAGCGGGTGTCGTGGCCGGATGGAGATTCCGTTCTCACACAAAAATATATTTCGATGACGCCAATAAAGCCTATAATTTGATTGAACCCTTTACAGGCAGTGTTGTCGAAACAGGTCAGACTCCTTCAAATTCACGCAGAAATATAATCAAGGATTTCAACAGTTTTCAGCAAAACCCTTTCAAACTTGATGCAAGTGTGAGAGCAGGATGGGGAATTGTTAATCTCTATGCAAACTACTCATTGACTCAGCTTTTTATCAAAGATCGTGGTCCTGAACTTTATCCTTTTGCTATCGGAATAACACTTAGCAGCTGGTAAAAAATTCATAATGATGAAGCCAAAGGAGCGAACCATACTTGGTTTGCTCCTTTTTTTACGCAACCCTTTGCAAGTGTTTTTTCCTGAATATCAGATTCGAAAGGAGTTTATTATTCAAATGATTGCTATCTTTGGAAAGTATTAAAATCTCACTACCCATGAAAAATCACTCCCTCCTTTCACTTTTTCTGTTTCTTCTGACTTTTTCGTCCCATGCGCAACTTATCACAGCTGATCCACCATTTCCAACAGATCAGCAGCAGGTTGTAATCACATTCAATGCAGCCGAGGGCAATGCCGGGCTGGCAAATTACACTGGCGATGTTTACGCTCATACAGGCGTTATAACCAGCAACAGTTCAAGTGATTCCGACTGGAAATATGTTGTTGCAAACTGGGGAGTAAACATTCCAAAGGCGAAATTGGTTAGAGTTTCTGCAAACATTTACACACTTACCATCGGGCCAAATATTCGTGCCTATTATGGGGTTCCCGCCAATGAAACTATCCTGAAACTGGCATTTGTTTTTCGCAGTGGCGCTTTTATACCTGGAACAACTCAGTATTATGAAGGCAAAACAGCCCAGAATGGTGACATCTTTTATGATGTGTACGAAGCCGGACTGAATGTTACTATCATTCAGCCTGATCAAAAACAAATTTTAGCCGAACCCGGTGAAACAATTCCTGTTTCTGTGGCATCGATTTTTGCTGATTCAACAATTCTTAAAATAAATAATGTTAAAGTAGCCGAAACTACAACAAATTCATTGACATACTCAATCGTGGCAGGTTCATCAGGGCAATTCAAAGTGAAGGCTTTTGCCTATGGTGACAATGAAGTTGCCGTGGATTCATTTTTGTATTTTGTCAGACCACCAATTGTTGTAGCTTCACTCCCTCAAAACATTAAGGATGGTATTAATTATATCAATGATACTACGGTAATTCTTTCACTTTTTGCCCCTTATAAAAATTACGTTTTTGCAATCGGAGAATTTAACAACTGGGAACTTGACAACTCCAATTACATGAAACGTACCCCTGACAGCTTCAGATACTGGATTGAATTAACCGGTTTGAATCCCGGCGAGGAATATGCTTATCAATATTTCATTGATGGCAGTCTCAGGATTGCTGATCCATACACCGAAAAAATTCTTGATCCCTGGAATGATTCTTACATTCCAAACTCCACTTACCCAAACCTGAAAGCTTATCCGCAAGGCAAAACAACAGGTATCGTTTCCATATTTCAAACCGAACAGCAGCAATATGCATGGGAAGTAGAGCAATTTTCAGCACCAGCAAATGAAGATTTGATTATTTATGAATTGCATATCCGCGATTTTGTTGCAACACGCGACATCAAAACCGTGATGGATACGCTGGACTATCTGCAGCGTCTTGGTGTAAACGCAATAGAACTGATGCCAATAAATGAATTTGAAGGAAATGACTCATGGGGCTACAATCCGTCCTACTACTTTGCAACTGACAAAGCCTATGGCACCAAAAATGACTATAAACGTTTTATTGATGAATGTCACAAAAGAGGTATAGCCGTCATTATTGATATGGTTCTCAACCATTCATACGGTCAATCTCCTTTGCTTCAAATGTATTTTAACAGTGCCAATGATCAGCCAACAGCACAAAATCCATGGTATAATCAAACTTGTCCTCATCAGCCATATTGCTGGGGTTACGATTTCAATCATGAAAGTATTCATACAAAAAACTTCATTGACAGAGTCAATGCATTCTGGATTGAAGAATTTAAAGTTGATGGCTACCGTTTTGACTTTACGAAAGGTTTTACCAACCGCACAGGCATGAATGAAAGCTATGACGCAACCCGCATAGCCATTTTGAAACGTATGGCCGACAAAATCTGGGATGTAAACGACAAAGCTTATGTAATTCTCGAGCATTTTGCGCCAAACACTGAAGAAAGGGAATTGTCTGCTTATGGCATGCTTGTCTGGGGAAACATGAGCCATTCCTACAACCAGGCTACAATGGGTTATCAGCAGGATTCCGATTTTTCAGGCGTATCATACAAAAAACGTGGTTGGAGCCAGCCTCACCTCATAGGTTATATGGAAAGTCATGACGAAGAAAGACAGATGTTTAAAAACAAAACATTTGGAAATAATTCAAATGCTTTTCATAATGTGCGTAACCTGAATGTTGCTGTAAAGCGGAATGCTGCAGCTGCTTCCATGTTCCTTTTGGTTCCTGGCCCAAAAATGATCTGGCAATTCGGAGAGTTAGGCTATGATGTTTCCATTGACGAACCTTGCCGGGTTTGCCCAAAACCGATTCGCTGGAACTATCAGCAAGACTGGAATCGTCGCTTGTTATTTCACTATTACAGTAGCTTGATTGAGCTCAGGAAATCGCATGATGTTTTCCGTACAACCGACTTTGTAATGAATACAAATGCTATTACCAAAAACATGCATCTATTCAGCGAAGATATGTCTGTCGCTGTTTTAGCAAACTTTGATGTTCTGCCAAAAGACATTAATCCACAGTTTTATTTTCCCGGAACATGGTACAGTTATTTCGGCTCTGATTCATTGATAGTTACGGATGTAAGCGCAGTGATAAGGCTGGAACCGGGTGAATTCAGGGTTTATACCAGTAAACGCCTTACAACACCTGATTTTGTTGGACTTGATGAGCTTGGTAGCGGATCTGTACCAGAAATGACCATTTCTCCCAATCCAATTCGTGGTCAATTCAATATTAAACTAAGCCTACCCGAAAATGGCTTCTATAAAATTGACCTGTTGAATACATTCGGACAACATATAGAAACAATTTTTGAAGGGAATGCTGACAAAGGAGAAAAGTCCATTCAAATAAATAACTTCAACGAGATTGCTTCTGGTATTTATTTAATAAGACTTGATACCGGAAGTCGCTATGTTACTAAAAAGGTTGTTGTCAGCAACTAAAAATAGTTCTTCTTAATTGAGAAGCTTGCCTTTTGAATGGGAATTTTCTGTTTCAATATTTCAGAAACGCTGATCGGAAAATTATCTTATTTGTTTAAAAATTGAACACATTGGTCAATCCCAAAGAAGCTCGTATCTGCTGCTACTGCGTTATAACTAACACTTATTGAGCCATTTACTATTTCTCCTATCGCTCCGGCCCGAAGTAATGTTTGGTTTGAAAGTGTCACCACTATCTCTGAAGGTAAGGAGGGTAGACTAATTTCTACTTTACCGTTTTCGCCGAAATAATACCAGGAACTAACAGTATAATCCCCTGTTGCCTCAAGCTTATAGGTTACTTCAATCTGTTCAAGACTGTTGATGTTGCTTATTGTTTGGAGGTTACAGGTGTATTTTGGGATTTCAACTGTCTTTTCGCACGAAAGCACTATTGTTAAGGCAACAAGTAAACCAATGAAGAAAATCTGTTTTTTCATCAGGCTAAAATTTAGACATAAATTTAATCGTATCAACTACATATCTTGTGTGTAAACCATGACCAACAAGCATTTCATCTTCCCATACTGAAACTTCAAAAACTATTTTCCTTCCACTTACCTCTTTTACTATGCTTTCGCAACGAAGTTTCTTTCCGATGGGAGTAGCATGCAAATGTTTAACATTGACCTCAGTGCCTACTGTGGTATAACCATCCGGAAGTAAATCAGCGATACTCTTCATAGCCGTCATTTCCATAAATGCAATCATGGCAGGTGTGGCAAAAACATCAACCATACCTGAACCATATTTTCTGGCAGTATTCTCCTGCGAAACAATCTCGTTCTGACTGCCTCTTATTCCAACGTGAATAATTATATCCATCATTTAAACCTCAATTAATCCCGGAAAATAAGTTGGATATTCTGCTTTAGATCCGGATGAAGACTCAAAGCCACCGGACAGGTTTTTGAAGCAATTTCGAGCAGCTTTTTCTGTTTTGCCGTGTATGAAATCTCAGGAAATCGAATTTCAATAATTATTTCACCTATCCTTCTTGGATCGGAATACATCACTTTTGTCACCTCAGCTACGGCACCATCAATATTAAATCCATGTTCGCGTGCAGAGATTCCCATGATGGTAATCATACAACTTGCCAGAGATGCCGAAGCAAGATCTGTTGGCGAAAAAACCTCTCCTTTTCCTTTGTTGTCGATTGGTGCATCAGTGAGAACGACTGTTCCTGATGCAAGGTGCGTCATTTCGGTTCGCAGATCACCAATATAATGAATTTTGAAGTTGGCCATAATTTTAGTTTTTGATTGCAAAAATAGGGATGTTTCGGCTACAAAATGAAAAAGCCCTCCGATTCACATCGGAAGGCCCAAACCAAATTAAAACAAAACGTTAAGGTAAGTATTATTTAGTATCTTCTTTCTTTTTGTCGTCGCATTCTGTCTTTTTGCTGGCGCAGCAATCGCCTTTTTTAGATTTTTTATCAGCTTTCTTGGCTTCTTCTTTTTTCTTACCATCATCAGATTTTACCATTTCGGTATTAACTGAAGATATAACTGCTGCCTGAATGTTGGCTGTTCCAAATGCGATGAATGCAAAAAATGCGAGTGTGATTGCTAATTTTTTCATGTTTATTTATTTTTAATGTGTTTACAAGGCCAAAGATATATCTATATGCATGCCTGGTCTGTTAACGTGCAGTTAAATACTGTTAATGATATGTTAAATAGATTTAGGTGGAATAGATTCATTTTAGTAAAGCCAATCTAATATATTGATATTCAATAATTATAATTAAAGAAACTTATTCGAAAAGTCAGTTGTCAGATTCCCAAAAATTAAAAAAATCTTATTAATAAGTGATTTTTACCATCAAAAAGATAGATCAAATGTGCTATTAATGCCAGATAAGGCGAATTCATAATTTTTGAACGGTCAAAAAACCAATCAGATCTGGAATTAATCATTAAGAGGCTTAGCATATTTAACAACTTCAGCGCGTGAAATCGTATTTCCACCCAGTATCACAAGGCGCTCGGTCGCATTGTGCAACTCCCGGATATTGCCGGTCCATTTATACTGCTGCAGTTCCATCAAGGCATCGTCCGTAAAAAGTGGCAACGGTTTTCCCATTTGCTGACAAATCCGCTCAACAAAATGCTTTATAAGTAAAGGAATATCTTCAGAGCGTAGTCGAAGTGGCGGAACTTCAATAATAATAACACTCAATCTGTGATATAAATCTTCACGGAAAGTTCCTTTTTCTATTTCTTCACGCAGGTTTTTATTTGTTGCACTTAGGATACGAACATCTACTGAAATTTCTTTTTCACCACCAACGCGGGTAATTTTGTTTTCCTGCAAGGCGCGTAAAACTTTCGCCTGTGCTGAAAGGCTCATGTCTCCTATTTCATCCAAAAAAAGTGTTCCACCATGGGCAAGTTCGAAATCACCCTTGCGCTGTTTAATGGCTGAAGTAAAAGATCCTTTTTCATGTCCGAATAGCTGACTTTCAATAAGTTCAGATGGGATTGCCGCACAATTCACTTCAATAAATGGAGCATGTGCTCTGCTGCTCAATTCATGCATTTGCCGTGCCACCAACTCCTTGCCAGTTCCGTTTTCACCTGTAATCAACACTCTTGCTGTTGTTGGGGCAACCTTTTCAATCATTTGCCTTATTTCATGCATTGGAGAGGATTGACCAATCATTTCATACTGCTTGCTGACGACTTTTTTAAGTGCTTTGGTTTCGTTTAGCAGTTTGGATTTGTCCTGAGCATTTCTGATAGTAATAAGCAATCTGTTTAGATCAGGTGGTTTTGCTATATAATCGTATGCGCCCTTTTTTATCGCTTCAACAGCAGTTTCAATCGTTCCATGTCCGGAAATCATTATTACCGGAGTATCGGCAATTTTACGAATTGCTTCCAGCGTTTCAATGCCGTCCATTTCAGGCATCTTAATGTCGCAAAGAATTACATCATATTCGTTTTCGCGCATCAAAGAAAGCGCTTCCATGCCTGTTCCGGCATCTTCAACCGTATATTTTTCATATGCAAGAATCTCCCGCAAAGTTCTGCGGATACTGATCTCATCGTCAATTATAAGTATTTTGGCCATTCTTTTTGCTTCAAAGGTACTAAAAGCAACAATTACCATTTCAGTTCAACTGGGAAAATGTCTAATTTTGAGCTAAAATCTGGCAAATGCTTTTATCCCGTTTTTACATTTTTCTCTTTTTAAGTGCATTTATGTTCTATCCTGCGAAGAAAATTGATGCACAACAACCTGCTGTAAAAAGCAATGATGGCGAGTTTTTAAAATTTCCCTGGACAGGTGGGCTTGATGCATGTCAATTCGGAGAAATGGATCTTAATGGCGACGGGATCAATGATTTATTGGTTTTCGACAGGCGAGGCAACAGGCTTCTTTGTTTTCTAAACGACGGCTTGACAGGTGAAATTTCCTACACCTACGCGCCTCAATATCACAAATATTTTCCCGAACTGTTTGAATGGGTTGTTTTTACAGATTACAACAATGATGGTAAAACAGACATATTTACTTATTCGCCAGGATGGGCTGGCATGCGGGTCTTTAAAAACATCAGTGAAGACCATATTGAATTTGAATTGACTGTTTCACCTTATCTAAGTTCATTTCAAGGAAGTGGTTATGTAAATATTATCTCTACAAATGCCGACTATCCGGCCATTGTTGATATCGATGGCGATGGCGATCTGGATATTCTTACATTTTGGGCTTTGGGCACTTTTATTGAATTGCACAAGAATCAATCTATGGAAAAATATGGCCATGCAGACTCACTCGATTATATCAAAACAGACTTTTGCTGGGGTCGGATTGCTGAAAATGAAGAAAACAACATTCTTTATCTCGACACATGTCTTTTCAACAGGGAAATGTTAGAAACAAAAGAAGGTTTCAGGCACAGGGGAGCAACCATGCTTGTTAATGATTTTACCGGTAACGGTCTGCCTGATATGTTGCTTTCAGATGTGGATTATCCTGGGCTAACTTTACTTGTAAATGGTGGCACATATGAAAATGCCATTATGGTCAGTCAGGATACTACTTTCCCATCCAATGATGTTCAGGTTAAGCTATTTTCGATGCCTTTTGCTGCTTTGATTGATGTAAATAACGATGGCAAAAAGGATTTGCTTGTTTCACCTTTCGATCCCAATCCTTCCGTTACTGAAAATGAAAAAAGCATTTGGCTTTACCTTAACACAGGAACCAATGTATTGCCGGAATTTCGTTTAGAAACAAAAGAATTTCTCCAGGATCAGATGATTGATCATGGCTCCGGGGCCTACCCTATCCTTTATGACATCTTTGGAAGAGGCAAGAAAGATTTGATCATCGGGAATGTGGGGACATACATACGATCGTGGTACATTGGATTAACCTTACATTCGGAATATCTATCTCGTCTGGCTTATTATGAAAACTTTGGCGACAAAAATGATCTGGCATTTCAACTCATGGATGATGATCTGGCAGGACTTTCTTCATTAAAACTTCGAGGCTTGGTGCCTGCCATCTCCGATATAAGTGGAAATGGTTTGCCTGATTTACTTGTTGGCAATGAAACCGGCAAGCTCATTTATGCTGAGCAAACAACACCAAAGCAATGGACGATACAAAGCCAAAACTATCTTAATATCAATGTTGGAAGCTGGAGTTCACCACAACTTTTTGATCTGGATGAAGATGGAATTCCTGACCTCGTTATTGGTTCACGAAATGGAAAAATCACTTTTTATAAAGGTATTCAGTCCAACGGTAAACTATCTTTTAATTTTGTTACTGACAACCTTGGGGATGTGAATGTAACTGATTTTGCGTTGTCGTATGATGGTTTCAGCACTCCATGCTTTTTTTATACGCCTGAAAATGAAATAATGCTGTTGGTTGGTTCTGAGCAAGGAAAGCTGTTCCTGTTTGATCAGATAAGAGGCAATCTTGAAGGCACTTTCCGTGAACGAACCAATTGGGAATCGATTATTGACACCAATCTCAATCATATTGATCTGGGTATGCGAACAGCAGGCTGGATCGGTAAACTGGCTGAATCTGAAAAACTTCAGCTTGTTGCAGGAAACTATAGCGGCGGGTTACAACTCTTCAATGCTGAAGCCATGGTTGCTCCAGGCCTTATTGAAACTTCAAAAAAGATCTTCGAAGTATTCCCAAATCCTGCAAATAATCAGGTTGAAATAAAACTGAATGAAAGTATTTCAACACCTATATATATAGGAGTGTATGATCTTGAAGGCAGAAAGTTGCTAAGTGATCGGATTGAACTTACAAACACAACAAAGACAATTGATCTTCAGTTTTTAAAAAGAGGTGTTTATTTGATCAAACTTGAAAACAATAATCTTTCTTCGTCAGTAAAAATGGTTAAATACTAAGTTATCAAAGCTATAAATCAAGATAAACTTATTTATTTCGAGATAAATTTGATCAGAAATAAAACTTTAGTTTCCTCTTCTTATAATTTATAACTGATTTGTAGGAATTTAAGATATCTCCACCCAATACACCATTGATTTCCGGAAGCCCAAGCATACTGTATGATTGGTGCACATGTTGCAAGTCGATAACAATCGCTAAGTATGCATTTATTTCCAGTTCCCCAAACTTAATGCTGTTGATTATCGTAACATGACTAGGCATACTGTTAGTACCAAGTCCTGTAGAAAGCTTTTCATTTTCCTCAAAACTAGGTTCAGGAAGATATATTTTGATGGCTTCCATGTCAAAAACAGTACGTGAGGCACCTGTATCAACCAAAAATGAAGCTTGTTTTCCGTTAATGAACCCTTGTACCATCATGTGATAACCTTCTGATTCTATTTCAAGAATCTGAATGGGGATTTCTGTAATCCTCATAATACTAGAAGTTTGGTTTCAGGGCGTATTTTTTGTAAAAATCTTCTATAATTTTTACAGCCTCTTCAGCAGTGTCGACGAGGGTGAAAATCTGAAGATCATCGGGACTGATATTCTTTTCCTCCAGCATGCGTTCATTGATCCATGTGATAAGGCCTGACCAGTATTTTCTTCCAACCATAACAATTGGAAATTTGATAAGCTTCTGTGTTTGAATAAGCGTTATGGCCTCAAAAAGTTCATCCATTGTACCAAAACCACCCGGCAAAACAATGTAGCCCTGAGAGTATCTCATAAACATCACTTTTCTAACGAAAAAGTACTGAAATTCAATGTATTTATCTGGGTCAATAAATGGATTTGGATTTTGCTCAAATGGCAGATCGATGTTGACACCAACTGATTTTCCACCAGCGAAATGCGCTCCTTTATTACCTGCTTCCATGATGCCGGGGCCACCACCAGTGATAATTCCAAAACCTTTTTTTGTGAGCAGATAAGCAATTTCCTCTGTCAATCGGTAATATTGATGACTGGGTTTTGTTCGAGCCGAGCCAAAAATCGCAACACAAGGCCCAATCTTTGCCATTTTCTCATACCCGTCAACAAACTCCGACATAATTTTAAACACTGACCAGGAGTCATGGGTTTTTATCTCGTTCCAGGTTTTTGCTTTAAAAGCTTTCCTGATTTGCTTTTCGTCATCTGAATTCATAAGCTTTCCTTATCGCTGAAATACTTCATAAACTGAACCCGCTCAAAAACTGCCGGGTCGCCATATTGTGTCTGACTTAGTTTTCCCTTGAATTCTTCAACGGTCTTAAAGTCATGCTGCTCCATCCATTCACGAAGCTCAGTGTGCAAAATTCCTGCAAAGCCAATTCCGTGACGGTAAAAAGCACTTGCCACCTGCACTGTATCGGCGCCGGCCAGTAAAAGTTTTATCACTGCTTTGCCATCCGAAACGCCAGTAGATGCAGACAAATCACATGCAATTTTTCCGGAGAGCATTGATATCCAACGCAATGGCATAGAGATTTCACCAGAATGACTCAGCACATTGCTTTGGCTCACTTCGAGGGTATCGATATTGAAGTCGGGACTGTAAAAACGATTGAAAAGTACAAGTCCTTGAATCCCTGAATGAGAGAGATCGTGTATAAACTGCGCAAGGTTCGAAAAATAATAACTGATTTTTAATACGATAGGGATAGTTATTCTTTTCTTCACAAATTTTACGATCTCAAAATAAACTCTTTCATTGTCTTCGCTGCTGCGGTTCAATGCTGAAGGCAAAACAAAAACATTCAACTCAAGTGCATCAGCGCCTGCTTTTTGAATCTCTTCAGCAAAACTCATCCACTCGTAAGACGATTTACAATTGATAGAAGCAATCACAGGGATGCTCAATTTTGCTTTTGCATCTTTAATAAGCTGAATATATTTCTGAATGTTTTCTTGCCTGATGCGCACATCAAGATAATCAAGAAATTCTTCGCGACCGGTGTTTTCTGCTTCTTCACGAAGTGTTTTATCGTATTCCAGGGTAATTTCTTCTTCAAAAATAGACTTCAGCACCACAGCGCCCACACCTTGCTCTTCAAGCTGAATAAGCTTGTTCACTGAATCTGTAAATCCTGAACTTGCTGCAATGATGGGACTTTTTAGACTAAGGCCCAAATATTTACAAGATAAATCGGTCATATTATGTTTTTTTATGGATGATAATTTTTCATTAAAAATGAACGCACTAAATTAGTAGTTATCCATGATAGTGACAAATTAATTTGATCTTAAAATGAAAAGTTAACAGTTTCTGAAACATTCAGATTTCAACATAGAAACAGGTTACGTTTTAAATTATTAATTTGTTTAATCTCCTTATTAGCTCATCATATTGAATATTTGTAATTTTTATCAAAAAAAAGCCCCTGAAATATTCAAGGGCTATATGCGCGGTTAGTGAATGAAATCAATCATTTTGGGAGGCAAGAAAGCGCTCAGCCTCCAAAGCAGCCATACATCCTGTGCCGGCAGCTGTTACAGCCTGACGGAAAATTTTATCCTGAACATCCCCGCAGGCAAAAATGCCGGGAACATTTGTTGCAGTTGAATCAGGTCTCGTAATTAAATAGCCTGTTTCGTCCATATCCAGAACTCCTTCAAAAAGTTCACTGTTTGGTTTGTGTCCGATGGCAACAAAAAAGCCTTCGATATCGATTACTTTTTCTTCATGGGTTTTGTTGTTAATGAGAACAACGCCGTTCAATGCTTTCATAAAACCTGATTCCGTTCCGAAAAGTTCTTTCGTCTCGTGATTCCAGAGGACTTCAATATTTGGTGTATTCATTACGCGTTTTTGCATGGCTTTTGAAGCACGCAGCTCGTCGCGACGCACAATCAAGTATACTTTGTTGCAAAGTTTAGCCAGATAAGTTGCTTCTTCAGCGGCAGTGTCACCACCTCCAACAACTGCTACATCTTTGCCTTTATAAAAGAAACCATCGCAGGTTGCACAAGCGGAAACGCCACCACCTTTGAATTTTTCTTCTGATTCCAACCCAAGATATTTTGCCGTTGCACCTGTCGAAATAATCAGGGTCTCGGCCAGTATTTCTTTGCCGTCATCCGCTTTTACCTTGAATGGACGCGCACTTGCGTCTACTTCTGTGATCATTCCCCAGCGAACATCCGTTCCAAAACGTTCAGCCTGGTTTTTAAGGTCTTCCATCATTTCCGGACCTGTAATCCCTGAAGGGTAACCTGGAAAGTTTTCGACTTCAGTGGTGGTGGTCAATTGTCCGCCAGGTTGAATTCCCTGATACATAACTGGCTTCATATCAGCGCGTGCAGCATATATGGCTGCAGTATATCCTGCAGGACCTGATCCGATGATCAAACATTCGATGTGTTCTGGATTGTTGCTCATGATTTATCTGGATTTAATTTCTAAATTTCTATTTGATTGGTCATCTAAAATGATGCCATCCGATTTTTTGTACTTTAAAGCCTGCAAATTTATTGAATTATTTCGCAGTTATGACAGATTGACACAAAACCAATGGTGATATTTATGCGATTTAATTTTTCTTGTGCTTTTTGTCAGAACTACAGCTGATCACACAGATTGATTTTTATTTTTCCATTTTCCTTTATGTTTAAGTAAATCCATTTTGACATTGATTAGTTGAAGACTGACCGTTATCACGCAAATTTCGGGTAAGTTTTTGCAATGCGCTTTTTTTATATATCGGCAAAAATCTTAAGCTTGTTGAATAACAACCAGTCTGTGAAACAAAAATGATTTGTTCACATCATCCAACTATTGTATCTTTGCCCCGCATTTTAGCAAATCGGGGCGTGGTGCAGTTGGCTAGCATACTTGCATGGGGTGCAAGCGGTCGCCCGTTCGAGTCGGGCCGCTCCGACAAAAAACTCTCACAAATTTTTGTGGGAGTTTTTATTTTATAATGACTTTCATACATTTGCCAAAGTAAAAGATGGAAAATATGGAAATCGAAGACGCTACCATAAAATTATCTGCTGAAGAAGCCCAACGATCAACTGAGATATGTGAAAACTGCGAAACTATCTTCGAAGGCAATTTCTGTCCACATTGCGGACAATCAATCAAAACATTCAAAAAACCACTCAAGTTCTTTATTCTCGATTTTGCCGGGAATCTATTTGCATTTGACACCAGATTTTGGCGGACTTTCACCTCTGTTTTATTCAGACCCGGAAAAATGGTCAAAGAATATGTTGGAGGAAAAAGAGTTCGCTATATGCCGCCATTTAGATTCTATGTTTTTGTGAGCTTTTTCTTCTTTCTGCTTATGAATTTTACTGCCAATAAGTCCATCCAAAAGAATAAAGGCAACATCGTTTTCAATTCGGAAAGCATTGCCGATTCATTGAATACAAGTGACAGCATTGAAGTTAATTCAGGCATACCAGGATTTTTAGAAATAACTGAAAAGAAACCTAAGGCCACGTTTACTCTTGTTGGCAGCGAAGATGACAGAGGCAATTTAAGTGAGAGACTTAACGAAATCACTGCAAACCCCGGCTTTTATATGTCAAGGTTTTTCAAATATTTATCATGGTCATTTTTCTTCCTGATGCCTCTGCTTGGATTCTTTCTATGGTTAGTTTTCAAGGAATCTGAACCCTATTATGTCAGCCATTTTATTTTCGCTATAAATCAACATATCGTACTTTTTTTCCTTTTGATTATTATCATGCTTATTAACCTTATTTTTCCTGATAAGAAATCCTCTGCAGAAAATTATTTAATGGCACTGATTCCTTTGTACGCCTATATTGGCGCCTGGCAACTTTATCGCAGACGCTGGTTTTCAGTATTTTTTCGTTTGCTTTTAGCAATTTCTCTCTATTTGTTTTTTTATTTGATCATTACGGGCGCAGTTGCTTTTTTTGCACTTCTCCTGTAAATATCAAATTAAAATTTGTCAACAATCATCATTTTGCAGCACAAAGAATTCCCAACTTTGTTTGAAAAATAAACGCATGAATAACCGAAAAACCTATACTTTTGAGCAGGTCAATAATTCTTTAATAATACCTTAAATTTTGTTTTATGAGAAAGTATATAATTATTCTTGCCTTGGTGGTTATTTTTGGACTTATACAGTTTATCAGACCTGAACGGAATCTTCAAACAAATCCAAGTCGTTACGATATCTTTTATTTGACTGAAACAGAAGGCTCTGTAATCTCAACATTTCAGACTGCATGTTACAACTGCCATTCAAGCAATACCGCATATCCCTGGTATGCAAGCGTGGCGCCTGTTTCATGGGCATTAAACAGTCATATAAATAATGGAAAGAAGAAATTGAATTTTTCAGATTGGATTTTATATGATAAGGAGCAGCAAATTAAATTGTTGTTGGATATATCGGAAGTGCTGACAGAACAAGAAATGCCTCCAAAACCTTACACATGGCTGCATGCAGAAGCGCGCCTTACTGATGCAAATCGCATGCGTCTTAATGAATGGGTGAACAGTAAAAAAGACGAGATTAAAGCAAGTCTAAACTAAAAACCATGAGAAGTTTATTGATAAAACTTGGAGTTTTTTTTTTAATAACCGGAATAACTTCAACAATACTGCGTGCGCAGGAAATTAAATCACCTAAAGACTTTTTTGGTTTTCAACCCGGAGACGACCACAAGCTCTTCGATTATGAACAGTTGATATCTTACCTCCAATTGCTTGAAAAAAACAGCGAAAAAATCAAACTTGTTGAAATTGGCCGCTCACCAAATGATAAGCCAATGTATGTGCTGTTGATTTCGTCCGCTGAAAACCTAGGAAATCTTGATGCGTTAAAAGAAATAAACCGCCGGTTGTCATTAGAAAATGACATCCCGGAAGCAGAACTAAACCAACTTGTAGCGAAAGGCAAAACTTTTGTAATTGCAACCATGTCAATGCATTCCAATGAAGTCGGACCTTCTCAGGCTGTGCCAATAATGGCTTATGAACTCATTACAAGCAATGAGCCCGAAAAAATTCATTGGTTGAACGAAACGGTATTGATGATTACACCGAGTCACAACCCGGATGGAATGAATATGATTGTGGAACATTACCGCAAATATCTGGGCACCAAATATGAAAAAACATCGATGCCCGGTGTTTATCACAAGTATGTAGGTCACGACAATAATCGCGATTTTATTACTTTGACACAGTCAGACAACAAAGCAATCAGCAAGCTTTTCAGTCACGATTGGTTTCCTCAGGTGATGGTCGAAAAGCATCAGATGGGAGCATCGGGGGTGCGCTATTTTGTTCCACCACCACACGATCCAATCGCAGAAAACATAGATGCCGGCATTCTAAACTGGATGGGGATTTTTGGCTCAAGAATGATGCAACGGATGACTGCTGACAGCCTGAAAGGTGTGACACAACGCTATCTTTTTGATGATTACTGGCCAGGACATACAGAAACATGCATCTGGAAAAATACCATCGGAATGCTTACAGAAGCAGCATCAACTTATCATGCAACCCCAGTTTTTATCGAATCTCAGGAAATCAGGGTATCAGGAAAAGGCTTAAGTGAATACAAAAAAAGCATCAATATGCCTGACCCATGGCCGGGAGGATGGTGGCATTTGTCTGACATCATCAAGTATGAAATCAGTTCATTGTGGGGAATTATGGAAACTGCGGCTGACAACAGGGAACAGATTTTGCGGTTTCGAAACAGTCTTACCAACAAAATGGTAAATCTCGGCAAAACTGTTGCGCCATTCTACTATATCCTTCCTGCTGAACAACATGACTCCGGAGAGCTGAATGTTTTGATCGAACTTTTGATAGATCATGGTGTAAAAGTTTATCAACTTACAGAGAATATTTCTTTAAATCAGCGGCAATTTCTGAAAGGGGATGTTGTTGTTCCATTGGCTCAGCCTTTCAGGGCTTTCATCAAAGAAGTGATGGAAAAACAGGAATTTCCGTTAAGACATTACACCCCCGGCGGAGAAATGATCAGACCTTATGACATCACATCATGGTCGCTTCCGCTGCATCTTGGACTCGATTCTTACGAAATTAAAACAAGAAATCCGGAGTTGGAAGCCTCAATTTCTGAAATAAAAGATGTTGCCAGAATTGATCTTTCGCAAAAAGATAATCATTGGGGTTATGCATTCAGTGCCAACAACAATGAAAGCTACAAAGCTGCCTTCAAAGCAATTTCAGCTGGGATACCAGTCTACCGACTTGAAAAACCACTTGACATTGATGGCAAGATGCTTCAGGCAGGAAGTTTTATCATTGAAAAAACTGGAAAACTTAACGCAATAGTTGAGGATTTAACACAGAAACCTATTCCTCTATCCAAAAAACCTGACATGCTGTTGTCGCCAATAAAATTGCCTAAAATAGGACTTGTTGAGACATGGTTTCATGATATGGATGCAGGCTGGACACGTTATATTTTTGATCAGTATGGAATAGATTTCCAACTCATCCGACCTTCAGAACTTGCAAATGGAGTGCCTGCAGGAATTCAGGCACTGATTTTTCCATCAAGTTCAAAAACAGTCCTTTTGGAAGGAAAATACGGTGAAGAAAATGATTATTACAACAGCAATTATCCTCCGGAATTCACCAAAGGCCTTGGTAAAGATGGCCTGAAAAAAATAATGAAATGGGTCAATGATGGTGGTTTAATCCTTAGTTGGGGCAATTCTACGGACCTTTTTGAGGGACTGCATACCATCGAAATTTCAAAAACTGAAACAGAGCAATTCAGACTGCCATATAAAAATATTGGACCTGAAATTGCCAAAAAAGGCTTGTATGCACCCGGAACATTGATGAATATAAAACTAGTCGGAAACCATCCGCTTACGTTTGGAATGCCTTCCGGTACAAGGATTTTCTCAAGGGGAAATCCGGTTTTTACTACTTCATTGCCTGGCTTCGATATGGACAGAAGAATCATTGGCAGCTATGCAAAATCTGATGTTGTTGCAAGTGGTTTTGCCCAAAAAGACGAACTTTTGGAAGATAAAGCAGTCATGATCTTGCTGAAAAAGGGCAAAGGTCAATTGGTTTTATATGGATTCAATCCGCAATTCAGATCCAACACCCATGGAACCTACAAGCTATTGTTCAATGCATTGCTGCTAAAAACCAGCAATTAATTTTTAAACATGAAATTTTATAATTTAGCCCTTCAAAATTTAATTACTATGAAAAATAAAATTATTTGGGTTTTTGTGATGATTCTTCTCGTTGGAGGAGGTTGTAAGGCTACAAAAAAAACTACAGCCTCAATCCCTGAACCCAAAATGGAAGACCACGCTTCCCAAGCTTATGCTTTTAAATCTGGAGTTTTCTATACCTATGATTTCAACGATGGTCCGGGATATATTGCAGACGATAAGGCAATCATCAACAAGCTTCTTGCTGCAAAAATCCCTGTGAAAGACATCTGGTTCAAAGCGGGTTCATCAAGTTGTGTTCCTCCGGGAAGTGATATGGCAATGACCGTTATTGTTGAGCCGGTTTTTTTGGTAAGGCTGGAAAACAGTTCTGCTGAAATTACAGGTTTGGGGTTTAAGAAAACAGACGAGATTGGTTTGGGTGATTGTGCCTATTATGTAAGGCGATACGCATTTTAATAGTTTTACCTTTAGAATCCCTTCAAATCTTCAGTTTGTTGCATTTGTTTAAAGCTGGATCACTACATTCTGCTTTTTATCCTTTGCTGTTTTTCCCCTTAAAACGATAAACTACAGTCAGATCATTACGATCCGGCTCGGGAATATCCCAATAAGGTTTTTCCTCAATTTTGGCTGGCTTTTCAGTTTCGCCGGCTTGTTCAGTTTCATCAACTTGTTCATATACTGTGGTTTGCTCATCATGGTCTTCTTCGAGTTCCCAGGAATAGCGTCTTCGTTGAGGTCCCTCGCGGCGATAGAAAATAGCCAAAACAATGCCTGCAATCAATCCGCTTAGATGTCCTTCCCACGAAATATTCTTTTCCGGAAATAATTCAGGAAAAATGCCCCAGATCATGCTTCCATAGAGGAAAACAACAATAAGCGAAAGCGCCATCAGACCTGTTTCTCTTCTTATAAAGCCGCTTATAAGAAGAAAAGATGAAAGTCCGTAAATGACTCCGCTTGCTCCAATGTGGTAACTCTCTCTGGCTCCCAACCAAACCCACAATCCGGTGAGCAAAATAATCAAGGACAATACTTTGGTAGCAATAGGTCTGTAAAAAAAATACAGCGCTGATCCCAAAACCAAAATCGGGATTGAATTTGCAGCAAGGTGCTTCCAATCACCATGAATAAAAGGAGAAAGTACTATTCCGGGGAGTCCGTCAGCATGAAGGGGATGAATTCCCAGAAAACTCAAACGGATTCCAAAAGTCCATTCAGCAACCTTAACCAACCACATCAAAACCAAAAAAGTCAATGGGACGAATAAACTATTTAAGATTTTCTTCTCTTCTTTTTCCATTTTGAAATGATGCTTTCGGATATAAAAGTAGTGCAAATCAAAAACTTTGCCCTTTTTGAAATTGGCAGTCTTTTTTTATGTTAGATGGAGAATTATTGATTTTTGGCAGAAAAATCTTAAAAAAGATGCAACCTAAAAGTTAATGGCATGTCCTTTGTATCAAAAATAAAATCAAAAAACCAGTTATGAAAAACCAATTATTCTCAACAATCAAGCTGACAGGCATTGTGATTGTTGTTCTTTTTATCCAAATTTCAGGCTTTGGCCAGGATGAGCAAAAATTCAAAACTATTTTCGACAATAACAAGGCACTTCGCATCAGTGGATTTGGAGGTCCAATTGTTGAGTTTTCCTCTGTGATAAACGAATTTGCTGTTTCCAATGGCGGCGGCGGTGGCGTAATCATCAACAATTTTTTTATTGGTGGTTATGGAATCGGACTTTCAACCAATCACTTTAAAGATATCAGCTATGTTCATCCGGCATCATCCTCAGGCCTGCCACTTGTCTACAGCAATGAAAGAATCAATTTCGGTCATGGTGGCTTATGGCTAGGCGGCAGTCTGAATCCAAATGAAGCTATTCATCTTGCTTTTAGCACAAAACTGGGATGGGGAAATATAAATCTGATTGAGGAAAATGACAGCAGATATGTTTTATATCATTTTACAGACAATGTATTTGTCATACAACCACAAATTGAGGCGGAAATGAATATCACACGCTGGTTCAAGGTGAATTTTGGTCTTGGTTACAGAATTGTAACAGGTGTTGATGAAAAAGTACTTGATGCAGGTGTTGCTGGCGGAGCGCCTCAGATGAAACAGTTTTTCAAGTCAAACGAATTCAACAGTCTCACCGGAACAGTTTCACTCCTGTTTGGCGGGTTTTAATCATAAT
>JAGXRB010000427.1 GCA_018336075.1 Bacteroidota bacterium | reverse complement strand
ATGAATCCAAAAGCTGTAATGGTATAATGCCGATGGATAGAAATGTTAGGCCAATTGAGTGAGTGATAATTGGACTATTACATTTCACCTTTCGTTATTACTTGAAAATAGCCCAATGAGACAAAGTCGTAATTATATCGGGAAAATTATTTAGAAAGGGCACTTCAAAAACAATCTGGAGTCAGGTCAGACTGGCCGTGCATAAAGGTCGAAAAAGTCAGAACTTTCAATCAACATATTATAGAATGACCCAATTTCAAGTTGACCGTATGACCTGGATATCAGTACTTCATTATCCACCTCCGGAGAATCGTATTGAGTTCGACCTATATAATACTCATCCTCAACCCTGTCGACAATGACTTTTTCAACTGTACCAACACGTTTGCTGTTAATGTCGTTCGAGATTTCCTGTTGAACTTCCATTAATGTGGCCAATCTGTAATCTTTTATTTCTTGAGATATATCATCTTCAATCTGATAGGCTGAAGTACCTTCCTCCGGTGAATATGCAAAAACTCCAAGCCGCTCAAACCTCTGACTTTTAACAAAATCAAGCAATTCCTGAAATTCTTCATCTGTTTCCCCCGGATATCCAACTATAAGCGTTGTGCGAAAAGCAATTCCGGGCACTTTATTGCGGATCAAATTCACCAGATTAAGGGTCTGTTCCTTGTCAACATTACGTTTCATTGATTTTAGGATGCGGGAACTGATGTGCTGCAAAGGTAAATCGATGTAATTACAAACTTTCGGATTACTGTTTATGAGATCTGGTAAATCCTCTGGAAATCCATGTGGATAGGCATATTGCAATCTCACCCATTCAATGCCTTCAACTTCCGTAAGGGACTGAATAAGTTGAGTAATTTGTCTTTTTCCATTGATATCTATACCGTAGTAAGTTAAATCCTGTGCTATCAGTATCAACTCTTTAACACCATTTGAAGCAAGATAGGCAGCTTCTTGTGTAAGTTTTTCAAGGGTTTGAGAAACATGCTTTCCTCTGATTAATGGGATGGCACAAAATGAGCAATTCCTGTCACAGCCTTCAGAAATCTTCAGGTAAGCATAATGTGATGAAGTAGACAGTTGGCGTTTGTAATGATAAGTATCACCGAGCGAATTTGGATCAGACCCCAAAAGTGTTGCAATGCTATCAAGATCATTCACTCCATAAAAGGCATCTACTTCATGAATTTCATTCTCCAGGTCTTTTCTGTAACGTTGGGATAAGCAACCCATTACGATCAGTTTACTGATTTTATTCTTTTTTCTTGCTTTCGCATATCTAAGAATAGTATCAACAGATTCCTCTTTCGCGTCGCCAATAAAACCGCAGGTATTTATAATCACTACATCAGATGTACCTTTTCCATCATGTATGACAGAAAACAGTGAAGAATCTAATTTACCAGCAAGATGTTCAGAATCAACAGTGTTCTTAGAACAACCCAATGTGACAATGTTGATAGTTTGTTTCTTCAAACTGCGGGGAGTTATTTGGATTGTTCAAAAAGACTTTCGACAAATGCTTTACGGTTAAAAATCTGTAAATCAGTCATTTTTTCACCAATCCCAATGTATTTTACAGGAATCTTAAATTGATCAGAAATACCGATCACTACACCACCTTTAGCCGTTCCGTCAAGTTTTGTCAAAGCCAATGCATTTACTTCGGTGGCGGCAGTAAACTGCTTAGCCTGTTCGATTGCATTCTGACCGGTTGATCCGTCTAAAACAAGTAAAATTTCATGTGGTGCATCCGGTAAAAGTTTCTGCATTACCGACTTAATCTTGGTCAGCTCTTTCATCAGATTGACTTTGTTGTGCAATCTGCCTGCAGTGTCAATGATTACGATGTCTTTGTTCTGACTTATTGCTGATTTGAGGGTATCGTATGCGACAGAAGCCGGGTCAGAGCCCATTCCCTGAGAAATAACAGGCACATCGACACGTTCTCCCCATATTTTTATCTGATCGACCGCAGCGGCCCGAAACGTGTCGGCTGCACCCAAAACCACAGATTTTCCAGCTTTCTTGAAATTGTAGGCCAGTTTACCGATCGTTGTAGTTTTGCCTACACCATTTACACCAACAACCATGATAACATATGGCTTCACTCCTGGCCTGATATCAAAATCCTCTCCATCGCCTGAATTATTTTCCTGCAATAAAGCAGCTATTTCTTCTTTCAGGATACGGTTAAGTTCGCTAGTTCCCAGATATTTATCTTTTGAAACACGACTTTCGATTCTTTCGATTATTTTCAGCGTGGTACTAACACCAACATCAGATGTTACAAGAATCTCTTCCAACTCGTCAAGTACTTCATCATCCACCTTGGATTTACCGATGAAGGCTTTCGATAGTTTCGAAAAAACATTCTCCCTTGTCTTTTCAAGGCCCTTGTCGAGGTCCTGTTTCTTTTCTTTACTGAAAAAAGAAAAAATGCCCATATGAATCAAATTAATAGAAATAGAAATGAGCTTTCCCAAAATTATTGGAAAAGCTCACCTCCATAACGTAAATAACATTTTAGCGTTTTGCGAGAAATTCCTGAACTTTGTCGTTCGGAACGATAGTTTCAGTGAATGTGTAAGCACCTGATTTCTCAGATCTTTTCATTCTGATAACCTTCGCATATTGTTTTCCCGCCGCTTGCAGCGTTGCTACTACTTTCTTTGCCATGACTCTGCTTATTTAATTTCTTTGTGAACTGTCATTTTCTTTAAGATGGGGTTGTACTTTTTCAACTCCATTCGCTCAGGTGTATTCTTCTTGTTTTTGGTAGAAATGTACCTTGATGTACCTGGCATACCACTGGTTTTGTGCTCAGTACATTCGAGAATAATCTGATGTCGTGCTTCTTTTGTTTTCTTAGCCATGCTATGTATTCTTTCAAAATTTCGGACGGCAAAAATATAAACTTTCCGTCAACTTACCTAATAATTTTGCGTTTTTTTATTCAATATTTAAAATCGTTCTGATATATGGGGTGATTCCTGTGAAAAAGAATTCAACAGCAATCACCATAACAATAAGTCCCATAAGCTTCATAAGCACCTTATTCCCTGTTTCACCAAGGAATTTCATAATCTTACTGCCACTTAAAAGTATGATTAATACAATCAGACAAACTGCCAGAATCGAACTGACAAGGATGGCCTTTTCAAATGCACCATTGCTTTGATCCATCAGGATAATTGCATTTGTAATTGAGCCCGGCCCGGCAATCATTGGAATCCCAAGCGGTGTAATAGAAATGTCGTCTACATAAGGGCCAACATCTTTTGATGTTAATTTAAGTCTGCTTAATCGTGCATTGAGCATATCATATCCCATGAAAAAAAACAAAACTCCACCAACAACTTTAAGTCCGGCAACTGAAATTCCAAAAAACGAAAACAACATTTGTCCTCCAAATGCAAACACAATAAGAGTAAAGAATGCTGTAACAAGGGCTTTGTATGCAGTCTTTTTTCTTTGAGATCTTTCAAGTCCTGAAGTCATTGACATGAAAACCGGCATTACACCCAGTGGATTCATGAGCGTAATGAAGGAAGTAAAATACAAGAGCCAATGGGTGAGAGAATCTGCCATATCAAATTTTTGTAGACGCTAGAGCTTACTGATTACCTGATTCACAATCTCCAGTATCTGTGATTCAAGCCTGATAGCTTTTTGCTGAATTGCATCCCCTTCACTTAACATACTTTGAGCAAATTGCTGATCCTCAATGCCTGTCACATTAATTTTCACATTGAGAAAAGCACCCATTACCGCTGATCGTGCGCAAAGTGCTCCCACACCTGCATCAGACACAGAGTTTGGGTTTCCATTCCGGGCCATTTCCTGAATAAGTTCCATTGATTCCAAAGAAACCTTCATCACTCGCATGGGCACTTCGATGGCATATTTAGAAGCAAGTTCAATAGATTGCTGACGTATTTTCTTTTCTTCCTGTGATGTTTTCGGAAGACTGAAGGCTTCCATGATTTTATTAAATGCATTGGTATCTTCGTCGACAAGGAACAATAACTCGTCTTTCAATTTCTGGCCTTTCTCAGCCCATCTTGAAAACTCCTCCCAACGATCGTCCCAACCGCGTTTGTGCGATGACAGGTTAGCTACCATTGTTGCCAGAGAAGCTCCCAGCACACCCAGATAAGCCGCTACAGAGCCACCTCCAGGAGCTGGCGATTCCGATGCAGTCAGATTTGCAAATCCTTTTGCAGTAAGATTGACCAGTTTTTGTGTTGATGCTTCTTTGGCAAGCACATACTCGATGATTTTTTCTTCAGGATTGAAAGGTTTTAATTCATCCAGACCCATAGATTTTATGGCGATTTTTATCAGTTCTTGTTCATCAACACCCAGAGAACGCTGTTGTTTTGCAAGAAAATACTTGCCTGCATCTGTCATTGCCTTGAGCGGAATCAAGCCAACAAGTTCGGAACCCGTAACACGAATACCGCGCACATCTGCCTTACGGCAAACCTCATCAAAAGCAATATGTACCGGTGTTATACCAATATTGGTCAGATTCATTGATATTTGTGCGATACCATACTCTTCGATAAACCATCCGATGGCCTTAACTGATTTTAATGTGCCGGGCACAAAAACCTGATTTCCTTTTTCATCTTTTACAATTTTGCCGGAAACAGGGTTTCCTTCACGAAGAACTCTTCCTTTTTCACGCACATCAAAAGCAATGGAATTAGCCCTTCTGGTACTTGTTGTATTAAGGTTTACATTAAATGCAACCAGAAAATCACGCGCTCCAACAGCAGTTGCGCCCGACTTTTCATTGAAGTCAGCAGGACCAAAATCAGGTTTCCATGCAGGATCAGACAGCTTTTGAGCTAAGCCTTCATACTCTCCGGAGCGACAGTTGGCAAGATTCTTTCTTTCTGGCACAAAAGCAGCATTTTCGTAACAATAAACAGAAATCCCAAGCTCTTTCCCAATGCGTTCTGCTAGTTTTCGGGCATATTCAACAGTTTCTTCCATGCTGATGTTTGAAACAGGAATCAATGGACAAACATCTGTGGCGCCCATTCGTGGATGCTCCCCCTTGTGTTTGCGCATGTCTATTATTTCCGATGCCTTTTTAACTGCAAGAAAAGCAGCTTCAATCACTTCATCTGGTGTTCCAACCATTGTAACTACAGTCCGGTTAGTGGCTGCACCCGGATCTACATCAAGCAAGCGAACACCTTCAACACCTTCAATCTGGTCAGTAATTTGTTTTATAATTCCCATATCTCGCCCTTCGCTGAAATTGGGCACACATTCAATTAATTTTTTCATGCAGGATTTCTATTTGGTTTAAATATTTTCAGATTACTAACGTAAAATTCCGTTTAGGATGGTTTTGCTTATTTTGTTAGTTCCATAATAATAAGGCATATAGGCTATATTGGGTATCGGCTGCGTGATAAATAAATTTGCTATTTTACCCTTTGCAATACTTCCCAGTTCATGGCTTAAATCCATGGCATAAGCACCATTCAATGTTGTGGCATTGATGCCTTCTTCGGGAGTCATGCGATATAAAATGCTTGCCATTGAAAGAATAAGCTGCATATTTCCTGAAGGCGAAGAGCCTGGATTGAAATCACTTGCCATCGCAACCGGCAATCCTGCATCAATCATTTTTCTGGCTGGCGAATAAGGCATATTCAGAAAAAAGGCAGCCCCGGGTAAAATTGTTGGCATCGTATCAGAATTAAGCAAGGCTTCAATTTCTTCCTCCTCTGTGTATTCAAGATGGTCAACGGATAAGGCGTTATATTTTACACCCACCTGGATTCCACCTGAACGTGCCAATTCGTTTGCATGTATCTTTGGCCGAAGTCCGTATTTCATTCCGGCGTTAAGTATACGATCGGTATCTTCGACCGTAAAGAAGCCTTTATCACAAAAAACATCAATGAAATCAGCCAGCTCCTCAGAAGCAACCATCGGAATCATTTCATTGATTATGAGATCAACATATTCTGTTTGCCTGCCACGATATTCCAAAGGCACCGCATGTGCTCCGAGAAATGTGGATTTGATGCTTAAAGAAGATTTTTCTTTCAGTTTTCTGATAACGCGAAGCATTTTCAGTTCCGAATCGGTGGTAAGTCCGTATCCGCTTTTAATCTCTACGGCACCCGTTCCAAAATCCGCTATTTCTTCAAGACGATGCCATGCACTTTCATACAATTCCTCCTCAGAAGCATGCTGCATCTTTTGTGCAGAATTCAGGATTCCTCCACCTCTTTTGGCAATTTCTTCATAGGAAAGCCCTTTAATCTTATCGATATACTCAATTTCGCGGGAGGCGGGATAAACCAAATGTGTGTGCGAGTCGCAGAAGGAGGGAAAAACATGTCCGCCCCCGGCATCAATCATTTTGTAATTGTTACTATTGACATATGATTTATAATCCGAAGAATCAGATGAACCAAAATCAGCAATTACACCATCACTTATTAGAATAAATGCATCAGGAATAATTTCAAGATTTGACATTTCTTTGCCTTTAAGGAGTAGCTTTGGTTCATTTTCAACCCCGACAAGTTCTTTTATATTGTTTATAATGAATTGCATAGACAAGAAATATGTATGATTTAATTCTGCAAATTTAGCAATTTAAAATTCTCTTTCCTTGTGTACATCCTCATTTAGCAGGGTGCCATCTTCATCGAAGGTCTGCCAGACACCCGTTTTCAATCCATTGTTATAATTGCCCCGGATTTGAACCTTTCCATCAGGATAATAAAAAGTAACCTGACCATGCAAAAGATCATTTTCATAAAAAGCTTCAGACATTAACACGCCATCATCAAAAAACTTTTTCCATTCACCATGACGTTTTCCGTCAACATAGGCTAATATTTCAGCAGGCTTGCCAGTATCAGGAAAGTAAGTTGTGCTCAATCCATGAAGCAGATTGTTCCTGTAATTTTCTTCAGCAATCAAAACTGAATCAACATCGCTGTAAATCTTCCAGGTACTGTCTTTTTTTTGGTCAAAATAAATCCCTTCAGCGATCAAAATACCATTTTCTGCGTAACTCTTATGATTTGCTTTCAATCCGTTGCTACTAAAACTATTGGTTGCCCTAAGAGCTCCCGATTCAAAATAGTAGCGGAATTCGCCAATTGGCTTATCGTTATGAAACTGGCCGGCATAGCGAATTTTCCCTGAAGCATAGCGTGCTTCCCAATAACCAAACTTCTTTCCTCTGTCATCAGCCTGATTAATTTCTGTTGGTCTTTGAGCCAAAAGATTAAAAGCCATTGAAGAAAGCATTAATAATATGATGATAATTTTATTTTTCATGATACTGGACAGATTTTTTGCAAAATTACTAAGAGTAAAACGATTATAGTAATTTTGCAAAAACGAAAATTTTGACTGAATATTCTTCCATCCTGCTTGAAAATGCAGTAAATGAACTTGCCAGACTTCCCGGAATAGGCAAAAAGACTGCACTAAGACTCTCATTGCATCTGCTTCGCGAGGATAAATCACGCACTGAGGCGCTAAGCAGGGCGCTTTCACTTTTGCGTGAAAAGATTGTTTTTTGCAAAAAATGCCACAATATTTCTGATTCAGCGCTTTGTGCCATTTGCAGCAATGCCCGGCGTGACGAGAATTTGCTTTGCGTGGTTGAAGACATGCGCGATGTTATGGCAATTGAGCGAACCTCAAGCTTCAACGGACTTTATCATGTGCTTGGAGGCGTCATCAACCCGGTAGAAGGTATTTCTCCGTCAGATTTAAAAATCACCAGTTTGATCGAAAGGATGAAAACTGAAGATATTAAGGAAGTGATCCTTGCTTTGCCCGCAACAATTGAGGGCGACACAACATCCTATTATATATACCGCTTTATCAAAAGTGAGAACCTGAAAATTACAACTATCGCAAAAGGCGTTGCAATTGGTGACGCTTTGGAATTTGCTGATGAAGTTACTTTGGGCAGATCAATCATGAACAGGACACCATTTGATAATGGGTGAAAAATTATTCCCCAATACTCTGTTTGGGCTCTTCCACACGTTGTTCATTGAACAACTCAAGTTGTTTTTCTGAAACAAAATACTGCTTTGGCACCTGAATATCATATCCATTGATAAATTTGTCAATGTTCTTTTTAATTAGTTTCAAGGGTGTTGTCTTTCGGGCTCTGCAATAATTTAACAGCGAACGGTATTGCTTTTCCGAAAGCTTGAAAGCGATTTGTTTGAATTTAATTCGCCTCTTTTTTGCCTTTGTTTTGCCTTTTTGCTTCATCGGCTTAGTATTAATTAATCCACCGCCAAAGTACTATATTTGCTTTAATAACACAACCACTTAGCAAAATATTTATAAACTCAATCAAGTGTTTTTTTCAACTACATCTATAATCATTGAAGCCAGTTTTTGCGCTGCCTCTGCTGATTTTGCCTCAGCATAAATGCGGATTATAGGCTCTGTATTCGACTTGCGCAGATGAACCCAACCTTCACTGAAATCTATCTTCACGCCATCAATTGTATTAACACGTTCATTTTTAAACGTTTCCGCAACGATACTCAAAATTGAATCGACATCAGTATTTGGCTCAAGTTGAATTTTGTTTTTAGATATATTGTAGTCCGGATAAGTTTTTTTCAAATCTGAACATTTAAGCTGCAGCGTTGCCATATGTGTCAGAAATAATGCAATTCCAACAAGCGCATCTCTGCCATAGTGTAGTTCAGGATAAATTACGCCCCCGTTTCCTTCACCACCGATGATGGCATTGGTCTGTTTCATCATCTCAACAACATTGACTTCGCCAACCGCAGCAGCAGCGTATTCCATCCCGTATTTTGCAGTTACATCAGCCAATGCTCTGGTTGATGAAAGATTCGAGACAGTGTTTCCGGGCGTGTTGCGTAAAACATAATCAGCCACCGCAACAAGGGTATATTCTTCTCCAAACATATCTCCATTCTCATCCACAATAGCCAGACGATCCACATCTGGATCAACAACAATCCCCAGATCTGCTTTTTTCTTTTTAACCATTGCCGACAATTCAGTCAAATGCTCTGGCAAAGGCTCCGGATTATGGGCAAACAGTCCGTTTGGAGTACAATTGATCTCAAAAATATTCTCAATACCAAGTGCTTTAAGCAATGCCGGAACGGCAATACCACCAGTAGAATTCACAGCATCAACTACAATTCTGAAATTGGAACGGGCAATCAAGGCTGCATCCACAAGTGGCAAATCCAAAATCATTTGAATATGTTTATCAATCCATCCATGAAGTCTGTGGTAGCTTCCAATTGATTCAACTTCATTGTAATGTAAATTTAAATCATCTGAAAAAGCAAGCAACCGCTCGCCCTCATCTGCAGAAATAAATTCACCCTTATTGTTAAGTAATTTCAAGGCATTCCACTGTGAAGGATTGTGGCTGGCCGTAAGAATAATCCCGGCGTCGGCCTTAAGAGCAGGTATTGCTATTTCCAAAGTAGGCGTAGTGGAAAGGCCAACGTCAATAACATCAGCACCCATAGCCATGAGTGTGCCGCAAACAAGGTGATTCACCATTTCTCCTGAAATCCGGGCATCGCGCCCAATAACAATGCTCAATCTGCGGTCTTCTTGAATGCTTTCCCGGATCAATTTTACAAAAGCAGTGGTAAACTTAACAATATCAACTGGTGTAAGATTATTTCCCGGTGTTCCGCCGATGGTTCCACGAATTCCTGAAATGGATTTGATAAGTGTCATAGAGGGGTTTATTATTTTTCGCGGCAAATGTACCTTAAAATCTCCATTAAGGAAAGGGATTTATCATAATTCTAAGCTAAATAAATTTCTATTAATTAGCTGATTATAAATACAATAGAAAGCATAATAAAATGAATAATGAGGTTATTAACAAAACAGCCATGATGAATGGTTGAAAAAAAAGCTGCAATTTTCGTAAATAACACAACAATGTGAGCCTATCTTTACCACCGAAAATGGAATTGATCTGCTAGAACGAAACTTGGCATTCCATAAAGTATTACTTTTGCAGTGCTGTTAAAAGATGTTTAAGAGATGAGTGAAGACTTTCAGTGGGAAGATGATTTTCAAGTAGAAGAACTTGCCGACCGCTTTGATAAAATGATCAAAGATGGTATGGAATTGTATTTTGACTCGGAAGAGTTGGAGATGCTAATTGACTATTATCAAGCTACTTTCAATAGTGAAAAATCAAGACAAGTCTTAGATTTTGCTATTCGGATGCATCCATACAGCAATAAAATAAAAATCAAGCATGCCAGACAAATGGCGACAGAAGGTTTTTACATGAAAGCCATCAGTTTGCTAAACGAAATTGAAATTACCGAACCGGCAGATGCTGAAATATTGATGACAAAGGGTTCGGTATACAGCATGATGATGGATTTTCAGAAAGCCGTTTCAGAGTATGAAAAAGCGCTGGTAATGGTTGACGATGATGAAATGGAAGAGGTATACTCTTCGATTGCCTTTGAATATGAAAATATGGGGGCTTTTGATACTGCGCTGGAATATCTTGTCAAGGCATTAGAAATCAGTGCATATCCTGAGCAACTTCTTTATGAAATAGGCATGTGCTACGAAATGGCTTCACAGTTGGAAGAGTCTGTAGAGTTTTTTACAAAATATCTTGATAAACAGCCTTCGAGCGTGGCTTCCTGGTTTAATCTGGCACTTTCATATCATCATCTGGAGCTTTTTGAAAAGGCAATTGACGCTTTTGAATATGCGATTGCAGTTGATGAAGCATGTATTCCTGCTTATTTAAGCATGGCACAGTCATATGCCAGTATGGAAAATTTCAAAAAAGCAATCGAAGTTTATCATGATAGCTTTGAATACGAAAAACCTGAGGCTTTGACACTTTACTATATTGGTGAATGTTACGAGAAACTATTGGACTATGGAAAGGCACTCGAATTTTATCACAAAGCAATTGAGCTTGATGAAAATCTTCCGGAACCATGGGCTGGTATTGGGGTGATTTTTGATGAAGAAGGCAAAACCAAGATTGCAATAAATTATATTGAAAAAGCAATCGAGCTTGATCAGCTGAATTCAGAATTTCTTTTAATTCAGGCAGATATGTATATCAAGCTTCAAATGTATGATAAAGCCAAAGAGTGCTTTCAACGCATAGAGCAAATTGACCCTCAGGATATCGATCTCTGGAAAGAATATGCAAACATGCACATCTTGAAAGGTGAAACTGAAAAAGCAATTCAAATCTTAAAAACCGGCCTTATTCATCAACCCGAAAATGCTTCAATTATATACAGGCTCGCAGCAGCACTGTTGTTAAATGGCAATCAGGTTCAAGCTGCTTATTACCTTGAAAATGCGCTGGACCTTAATTACGAGGGGCATCAAGAGTTGCTTGACTACTTCCCCGGGATCACAAAGTATCCCAAAATACTTGAGATTTTAGAGAAGTACTCAGCTTCACGGCAGAAATAAACTGGAGTTTAAGTAGTTATTCTTTAGAAAACAAAGCAACCTGGCGTCTATGAACAAGTCTAAGATTGAAGAAGTTTTTAACGCACAAAAGTCATTTTTCAAAACCTGTGAAACGCTTGATATCGATTTCAGAAAAGCTCAACTTCTGAAACTGCGTGAGATAATAAGGTCAAATGAATCTGAAATCACTCAGGCATTGGCGAAAGATCTTGGAAAATCAGGATTTGAATCATATGCTACTGAGATTGGTATTGTTTATGAAGAAATCAGCCTTCATCTTAAAAAGATAGGTTCATGGACAAAGAAAAAAAGCGTTGGATCGCCTATTGCCGCTTTTCCTTCAAGAAGTTACATCAAAGCTGAGCCCTATGGCGTTACTTTGATAATTTCTCCCTGGAATTATCCATTTCAGCTGGCAATTGCACCCTTGGTCGGAGCCATCACTGCGGGTAATTGTGCTTTTATTAAACCCTCTGAAATAAGTGTGCATACCTCGGCAGTGATCGAAAAGATTATAAATAACAGTTTCCAAAAAAACTATTTGCATGTAATTAACGGTGATGCAATCGTTAGTGAAGAGCTGCTGCGACAAAAATTTGATCTTATTTTTTTTACTGGCAGCCCCAGGATTGGGAAAATTGTTATGAAGGCGGCAGCTGAAAATCTTACAGCGGTTGTTCTTGAATTAGGTGGCAAAAGCCCATGTATCGTTGATAAAGATGTTGACCTTAAATTAGTTGCAAAACGGATTATCTGGGGAAAATGTATCAACGCAGGTCAAACTTGCATTGCACCAGACTATGTGCTCGTGCATAAGTCTGTGAAAGAAGATCTGCTTTTAAGTTTGAAATCTGCGATAACAGCGTTTTACGGAGATAACCCAAAGGAAAGTACTGATTACCCGCGTATCATTAATGAAGCCAATGTAAACAGGTTGGAGAAACTCATGCAGTCGGGTAAAATCTATGCTGGAGGATTGATTGATGTTAAGGAAAGATTTTTTTCACCAACATTGATTGTGGATGCAGCAAATGATTCACCTTTAATGGAGGAGGAAATTTTTGGCCCGCTTCTGCCAGTTGTTTCATATGAATCAATTGAAGACGCCATTGCATTTGTCAGAAACAAACCAAAACCACTTGCGCTTTATCTTTTCTCTGCAAACAAGAAAAATTTAAGGCAGATGCTCGGCCAAATCAGTGCCGGAGGTGTAACTGTAAATGATACAATCATGCATTTTACCAATGCAAATCTTCCTTTTGGTGGTGTTGGAAACAGCGGTATTGGAAGTTATCATGGGGAGTCAAGTTTTAAATCCTTTTCGCATATGAAGCCTGTGATGAAACGTGCTACATGGCTTGATATACCTCTAAGATATCCACCTTTTTTAAAGAAGTTGAAACTTGTTAAATTAGTATTGAAATAGGCTTATGAAAGAAATTTTGCAACTCGTATTAAAAGGGATTGCCATGGGTGCGGCAAATGTTATACCCGGAGTGTCAGGCGGAACAATTGCATTGATCACTGGGATTTTTGAAAGGCTTATCAATGCTATCAAGTCTATTAATTTACAAGCCATAAAGCTTATTTTATCTGGTGAATTCAAGAAATTTGCTGTTCATATAGATTTGTGGTTTCTGGTAGCGGTTTTTTCTGGTGTGGGTATTGCGATTTTCAGCCTTGCAAGATTGTTTGATTTTCTTTTCACCAATTATCCAATCCATATCTGGTCCTACTTTTTTGGATTAATCATGGCTAGTGTTTATTTTGTTGGAAAAACAATTGGCCGCTGGACACCTTCTGTTTGGATAAGTTTTGTTTTGGGAGCCGCCGTAGCTTTGTCAATCACTTTCTTGACACCAGCTGTAGAAAACCGAAGTTTTCTTTACCTTGTTATGAGTGGCGTTGTTGCTGTAAGCAGCATGATTCTTCCAGGCTTATCGGGTTCATTTGTGTTGATTTTACTTGGAAACTATCAACTTGTGGCCATCGAAGCTGTTAACAATCTTGATTTTTCTATTCTGCTGCCAGTCCTTTTGGGAATGGTATTCGGACTTATTGCGTTTAGTCATTTCTTATCATGGCTTCTTAAAGCATTTAAAGACCAAACGATTGCTACCCTTACAGGCTTTATCTTTGGATCTTTAGGAGTAATTTGGCCCTGGAAACAAGCGATCTATTATCTCGACAGTTCAGGGCAGATTCTTGTAAAAAACGGCAAAGAAGTAGTTTCCAGATATAAAATTATATTACCTGATTCCGTCAGCACAGCAGAAATCACTGCCGTGATATTAATGGCAGCAGGAATATTGACTATCTGGCTGATTGAAATGAATTCAACAAAAAAAACTAACAGACTTTAATATTTCAGATGAATCAATATGGACTAATAGGAAATCCGGTTTCACACTCATTCTCCAAAAAGTATTTCACTGAAAAATTTCTGAGAGAGGGAATCTCTGCGCAATACGAGTTGTATCAACTCGATGATATTCAGGAAGTTTATGACTTGATTACCGAAAAACCTGATTTAAAAGGACTCAATGTTACAATACCTTTCAAACAATCTGTACTCAGACTGCTTGACGAAGTTGATCAAAGTGCGAAACTAATTGGCGCAGTCAATACGATTTCGATAAAACGGAAAAACGGAAAAACAGTTCTAAAAGGCTACAATACTGATGCAGCCGGGTTTGAAAGAACATTAGACACTGTTCTTCAAAAACCATACAATATTCGTTCTTTAATCATTGGCACAGGAGGTGCTTCTAAAGCAGTGAAGTATATATTTCGTAAAAAAGGTATTGCCTTCAGGTCTGTCAGTCGCGCGGGACTGAAGTCTGAACAAATAACTTACGGAATGTTAACCAAATCTATCATAAACAATTACAATCTTATAGTAAACACCAGTCCTGTAGGAATGTATCCAAACATAGACGAAGCACCAGATTTTCCCTATCAGTTTTTGACAAATAAGCATATTTTAATCGATCTGATTTACAATCCAGCAGAAACGCTTTTTCTTCAAAGAGGTTCAGAAATGGGTGCTGCAACGGCCAATGGGATGATGATGTTTACCAATCAGGCTGAAGAAGCCTGGAAAATATGGAGCAGGAAATAAAAATATTTAGCGCTTGAATTTTTATTCCGATGGCTGCCTCAAATTTACACTTCTTTTTCATACCAACCATTTACAACAGTCGGCACCTGACATTTAATCTTCGTACGGCTTGCCTTCGCGCTCTAAAGATTAAGCAAGACATCATAAAGTCAAATACAAACCAATACAAGATATGATCAGACGTTTTTTATCACTTCTTGGACCAGGATTATTGTATGCCGGGGCTGCAATCGGGGTCTCGCATCTGGTACAATCAACGCGCGCCGGTGCCGAGTTTGGTTTTGAGCTTATGTGGATTATTTTCGCCGCTAACTTATTGAAATTCCCTTTCTTTGAGATCGGTAGCCGTTATGTTCTTGCAACAGGAAAAAATTTAGTCGATGCCTATTTTGATGCTGGAAAATGGATTTTAGCCTTGTTCCTCTTACTTACTCTGCTAACGATGTTTCCAATTCAGGCAGCGCTCACACTTGTTACAGCCGGACTGGCAATCAACATAACAGGATTAGGTCTCAGTTCAACTCAAATGAGTATTGTGCTTGTCTTACTTACAATGACATTGCTCATTTTTGGCCGCTATAAACTGCTAGATAACCTGATTAAATATGTCATTGTTGCACTCACAATCACTACTGTTTTGGCCGTAGTTAGTTCGCTCAACATTCATCCAAAGCCGGGCGGTTTGGAATCATCATTCGATTGGATGAACAAGAAGCACATCTTTTTTCTCATTGCTTTCATTGGCTGGATGCCGGCTCCTATTGATATTGTAGTTTGGACCTCATTGTGGAGTCAGACAAAATTTGAAAAATGGGAGAAAAAACCTGCACTCAAAGATGTGTTGCTTGAATTCAGGATTGCCTATTTTGGCACTATGTTTATTGCTGCAGCATTTCTTGCGCTTGGAGCTTTGGTAATGTTTGGAAACAATGAGGCATTGTCTCCAAACGGCGCTGTTTTTGCGGGACAACTTATTGGGATGTACACTTCAACCATCGGAAAATGGGCATATCCTGTGATAGCTGTTGCAGCACTCTCCACGATGTTAAGCACTACTATTACGGTTTCAGATGCTTACCCACGAACTTTACGTCATTCGATAAAGCTTCTTTTCCCTCCTTTAAGGATGAAAAATGAAAGGATTTCTTATATTTTCTGGATTTTCGTGCTTTCAGCAGGCGTCATTTTGCTGATAACTTATTCAGGGAGCACCATGGGTTTTATGGTGGATATGGCAACAAGTATTTCGTTTGTTACAGCTCCAGTATTAGCATTGTTAAACTACAGGGTTATAACTTCCTCAAGAATTGAAAAAAAATATCAGCCAGGATTTTATCTTCGAATCTGGTCATGGGTAGGCATCATTTTTTTGAGCCTTTTTACTTTCTACTATATCTACTGGCTATTTACCTGAGGCAATTCTGAGTTCAAGTAAAAATTGTTTCAAAAACCAAATCCAAAACCAACCCTGATCAGAGGATTGTTGTAAGGTGAGTCAAAAGTTTCGTTCAGGTTGTACAAAATTGTAAAACTTGCAAAACCGACCGATGAAAAATACTGCCTGTATCCGCCTCCAACGAAAACACTGTGAACAACTCTTCTGTCATCTTTGTAAAGACCAATGTTACCAAGGTATACAGGTTGATAACTGAGCCATTCATTTTCAACGTGTGCAAACAGCCCTCGAAAAATTTCATAAGAGCTGTACAAACCTCCTCCATAATAACTTACCCCAACTTTGCTTGAACCGCTTCTGTAACTGGCATAATTATAGGTCAGGCGCGTTCCCGCTTCCCACATAGGTGTAAGTCGATATCCAATCTGAGGCGAAATGAGAATGTTAGAGCCATAATTGGAAAATCCAAGACCAAAATTGCCACCAAAGACCCACTTGCTTTGAGGTTCCGGGAGCTGGTTATTCTGTGCTTTTGCATTAAAACCCAAGCCAAGCACAATGCCTGCCACTAAAAAAAACTTAATAATTGAATTTCTCATTTATCAGATACTGATTAGGATTGCGAAAATACAATAAATGTCAAACTTTTACGTAATGCTTTTGTTATTTAACTTTGCCGTTTAAAATCGGTTTTTGCAGCAACAATTAATGAAACATTACACACATTTTTTCTGGACCTTTCCGATATTGCTTTTTCTGATATTTTCATCCTGCCGGAAAGACGATATAATCAGCAATGACAGCTCACTAAGTCTTGCATTTTCGGGTGACTCTGTTGTTTTTGACACTGTTTTTACAAGCCTTGGAACAGTCACACGCAAATTGATGGTATACAACAACAGCAACAAGCGGATCAAAATATCTTCAATTCAACTTCTGGGAGGTAGTCAATCTGTTTACAGAATGAATGTTGACGGTATTCCAGGCACAACGATCAGCGATGTTGAGATTGCAGGAAATGACAGTCTTTATGTTCTTGTCAGGGCGACCATCGATCCTCAGAATGTAAATAATCCGTACATCGTAGAAGATGACATTGTGTTTCTTACAAACGGAAATGAACAACGCGTAAAGCTTGTAGCCTGGGGGCAAGATGCAATTTATATTGTTGCCGATCGGCAGGTAGGCAAATTTCCAAAATTTAAAGTTATTGCCGACAGCAACCAAACTGTTTTCTGGACAGCAGAAAAACCTTATGTTATTTATGGTTATGCGCTAATTGACTCATATGGAACGCTCATCATCGAAGAGGGTACACGCATTCATTTTCATGATAAATCTGGTTTATGGGCCTACGTTGACGGCGTGTTGAAAGTAAGAGGAAGTCTTGAAAATCCTGTAATTTTCCAAGGAGATCGACTTGACAAGGATTACAGAAATATTCCCGGGCAATGGGATCGCATTTGGTTGATGGAAGGTCGAGAAGGCTTCAACCATGAAATTGATTATGCAATAATTCGCAACGGCTTCATTGGTATTCAGGCTGAATCTTTCCTGAGAGCAACTTCCAATCAGCTTAACATAAGCAATACAATCATCGAAAACCATACCGGGATAGGTATTTATTCAAGACTTTTTGCCATCGACGCAAAAAACGTGGTTGTTGCAAACTGCGGAAATTACTGCGTTGCGCTCACTGCCGGTGGTGCCTATCGTTTTATGCATACTACTATAGCCAACAACTGGGGATATTCCGTACGAAATACCCCATCTTTATTTTATAACAATTTTTTACTCGATTCGCTCGACAGACCAATTCCCGTTCCATTCAATCTTGAATTTGGAAACAGCATTATTTATGGTTCCAGTAATGAAGAGATAGAATCAGAACTTGTTGCTGGCGCCGACACTACCTATTTGTTTGACCATTGTCTTGTAAAAACTGAACGAAATCTGGCTATTTGGCCCAACTTTGAAAACAGCTTCAAAAATGAAGATCCCAAGTTTAAAGATTACCCTGGCTTCAATTACCGACCTGACACACTTTCACCAGTTATCGGAAAAGGGAAATTAAATATTGCGAACCTAATTCCATTTGATCTGGATGGTATTAGCAGAAGCGCTTCTCCAGACATAGGCGCATACCAATATGTGCCAGATCCGGATGAAGAATAAGCATTGAACTTACACAAGTTTCTTTATGATTATAGCTATTGGAGGTGTAAGTACAGCCGGCAAAACAACACTTGCAGGACAATTGCGCAACTTTTTTCAAAATAAGAAAGTCAGCATTCTTTGTCAGGATGACTTTGTTAAGCCAGTCGAACATATACCTCTTATTGAAAACAGAATTGATTGGGAAAGTCCTGATTCGATTGATCACATGCGTTTCAGAGATGCCATTGAGGCAGAAAAAAGAGAAAACGACATTGTTATCGTTGAAGGCTTGATGGTTTTCTTGGATCCGCTCACACAAGCACTTTTTGATAAAAATGTGTTTATCGAGATTCGTTATTCTCTTTTCATGAAAAGAAAGAACAGCGATTACAGGTGGGGAAACGAACCCGATTGGTATATTGGCCATATATGGCAAAGTTATCTTCAATATGGCATTCCAACAAACAGAAAAAATATTGTTTCAGTTGACGGAAACAAAAGAATTGATTTGACACCTATCCTAAACTATCTTGAGCAATGACAGATTCTGAGCACAAAAATATCATCTCAAAAACAACCGATTTCGTAAAAGAGCAACTTGCCGGAGCTGAAAGTGGCCACGACTGGTGGCATATTCAGAGGGTTTATACCACAGCATGCTCTATGGTCGAAACGATAAAAGCAAACAGATTGATAGTAGAACTTTCTGCTTTGCTGCATGATATTGCCGATGCTAAATTCAATGGTGGAGATGAAGAGATCGGGCCAGCAAAAGTTCATGCTTTTTTAAAGACAACAGAACTTAATGATGAAATTGTGGAAGCAGTCGTTTATATCATTAGAAATATGTCTTTCAAGGCTTCTTATGATTTCGCAGGAGAAAAATCAATCGAATTTCAAATTGTTCAGGACGCTGACAGGCTTGACGCTATTGGTGCAATTGGTATTGCAAGAGCTTTCAGTTATGGAGGTTATAAAGGAAGACCTTTTTATGATCCTGAAATTTCTCCTGAGAATTACACAAGCGGAAAAGATTATAAATCAAGCATATCTCCGACTATCAATCATTTTTACGAAAAACTGCTTCTGCTGAAAGAGCTTATGAACACCGATGAAGGCAAGCGAAGGGCTGAAAAAAGACACCTTTATATGGTAGGTTTTCTGCAACAGTTTTATGATGAGTGGGAAGGAAAATCCTGAGTAAAAAAATGTCCGACACCAAAATGATGCCGGACATTTTTTATTGATTAAAGAATTAGCGTCTAAAACAGACTTGCAGAAACTGTAAGACCCGCCATAACAACTGAAACCATTGTCATTAGTTTGATTAGGATATTGAGTGAGGGACCGCTGGTATCTTTGAAAGGATCGCCAACTGTGTCTCCAACAACACTTGCTTTGTGCGTATCACTACCTTTTCCACCATAGTTGCCTTTTTCAACAAATTTCTTGGCATTATCCCATGCACCACCAGAATTATTGAGCATTGAAGCAAGTGTAAAACCAGTAGTCAGTCCACCAACCAACAATCCTATTACACCGGCAACGCCAAAAACTACTCCTATCAGTATAGGTACAACAATTGCAAGCAAGGAAGGCACAAGCATTTCACGCTGAGCACCTTTTGTTGATATAGCAACACATTTGGCATATTCAGGAGTTGCAGTTCCTTCCATAATTCCTGGAATTTCTCTGAACTGACGCCTTACTTCATCCACCATTGCCCCAGCTGCACGTCCTACGGCTTTCATTGTCATGGCAGAAAAAACGAATGCCATCATAGCGCCAAGGAAAATACCACTGAGCAGTAACGGATTGAAAATCGTCAGGTCATAAGCATCTGTGAAGTCTCCGATTGTAGCTGCTGAAAGCATTACAACTTTTTCACCCTGTTCAGCAACCGGAATCATGACAGTTTTAGCAGTATAGAAAATAATATTGCCAACCTGTCTTATGCCATCTGTATCTTCTGCCAGCTTTCCGATCCATAGCCTGATTTCTTCGATATAAGCAGCCATAAGCGCCATTGCAGTAAGTGCAGCTGAACCAATTGCAAAGCCTTTTCCGGTTGCAGCAGTAGTATTTCCAAGCATATCTAATGCATCTGTACGTTCACGAACTTCTTTTGGCAAGTGTGCCATTTCAGCATTTCCACCAGCGTTGTCTGCTATAGGTCCGAAAGCATCAGTTGCTAAAGTTATACCCAGGGTAGAAAGCATTCCAACGGCAGCAAAACCAATGCCGTAAACACCCATTGCGAAATCATCAAAACCACCGGCAAAACCAAATGCTGCCAAAATACCCAGAACGATAGTTGTCACAGGAATCCAGGTTGAGAACATACCAACAGCAATGCCATCAATAATGGTAGTTGCAGGACCTTGAGTCGCCTGACGTGCAATTCCTTTTGTAGGTTTATATTCATCTGACGTAAAATACTCGGTTCCTTGTCCGATAATTACACCAGCTACAAGACCGGCCACCACAGAACCGAAAATTCCCCATGAAATCCAACCCATGAACGCCAAAACGGCAACAACAGCAAGAATGAGAAAAGATGCTCCTCCTGTGCCAAGCAATAAGGCATTCAACAAATTCTTTTGAGTTGCAGACTCTTTTGCCCTGACAAAGAATATTCCAAGAATTGAAATTAAAATACCAACAGCAGCCACAATCATCGGTGCTATTACATATTTTTCCTGTTCGCCACCTGATATAATTGGCAATGCAGCACCTAAAGCAGCTGTAGCCAGAATTGAACCTGCATAAGATTCATAAAGGTCGGCTCCCATCCCGGCAACATCACCAACATTATCACCAACATTATCTGCGATAGTAGCAGGATTACGCGGATCGTCTTCAGGAATTCCAGCTTCAACTTTACCAACAAGGTCAGCTCCAACATCAGCAGCTTTAGTATAAATACCTCCCCCAACACGGGCAAAAAGCGCTTGTGTTGAAGCTCCCATACCAAAGGTGAGCATTGTGGCTGTAATTTCAACCATCTTAAGATGATCTGTCGTTTCAGGATGTACAAAAGTGAGACCCATCCAGACAAGACCATTCTTCATATTTTCAGGTGTATAAACCCATTCGGTGAGTGCATAATACCATGCTGCAATATCGAGCAAAGCAAAACCAACCACAACCAAACCCATTACAGCACCACTGCGAAAAGCTATCTGAAGGCCTTTGTTTAATGATTGTGATGCTCCATGAGCAGTTCTTGCTGAAGCAAACGTGGCTGTCTTCATGCCTAAATATCCACAAAGCCCTGAGAAAAAACCTCCTGTAAGAAACGCAACCGGCACAAAAGGATTCTGCACGTTCATATATGCAAGCAGCGTAAGAAAGATTACCAGCACGACAAAAACAATACCTACTACTTTGTACTGTCTGGTCAAATACGCCATTGCCCCTTCACGCACATACTGCGCAATTCTTTTCATTTCATCTGTTCCTTCACTATTCTTCATCATGTTTTTGAAGAAATAGTAAGCGAACAGTAACGCTATCACCGAAGATACGGGAATTAGCCAAAAAATCGAGTTCATCATACTTTTTTAGTTATTGGTTATTAGGTCTAAAAATTTATTTCAATGCAATAATTTTGGTTTCACCAATCAGTACCTTTTAAAAATTTTTCCATACAGTTACTTAAAAGAAGCCTTCAGATGAAAATATCAATCTGAACTCCAACAAAAATTTTAGGGCTCTTTCATACAAACCATTGCAAATCTTAAAGATAAATATGCAATCGATTGCAATCAAATACACCAAAACCTCGGCCCGCAAAAATAATGACTTAATTTTTCGAAACAAAGGAATATTTTTGCCCAGATTAAAAGATTAAAATGTTAATAAAAAGCGTGTATGTTTTTGTTATACATTGCCAATCCTGTGAATTTTCTTTCTACTTTTATAACTTCAAAAGTTGCTAAACTATTATGGATAAAATTTTACTGGAAATCACAGGAATGTCATACAGCCACTCACAAAGTGGTGCATATGCATTGATTCTTGGCGAAGTTAACGGAGCCAGAAGACTGCCAATAATCATCGGTGGTTTCGAAGCACAATCAATCGCACTTGGTCTTGAAAAAATGCAGCCTGCAAGACCTATGACACACGACCTGATGAAAAACTTTGCTGATTTTTATGGTATTGAATTGACTGAGGTCATCATTCATAAGTTTAAAGAAGGTGTTTTTCATGCACTGTTGATTTGCAATAAAGAAGGAGTGATCAGTGAAATTGATGCCAGAACTTCAGATGCTGTTGCGTTGGCTATTCGCTTCAAATGCCCTGTGTATACTTTTGAAAAGATACTTTCTGAGGCTGGAATTATTATGGAAAATGCTGCGGATGAAGGTAATATTGACGAGGGTGCAGCTGATGAAGAAAATGAAATGAGTGCTTACCTTACAAGCGAACTCGAAGAAATGCTGAAAATGGCTGTCGAAAATGAAGAATATGAGCGTGCCTCCCTGATTCGTGATGAAATCCAAAAAAGAAAACGCAAATAAATCCCTCCTTAAATTAAAATTGCATTTAAAATCTTCCAAAATCATAACTATGACATCTTTATTACGAACTTTTCTGTTCATTGCATTCATTATTTTGGCAGCAATACAATTGAATGCACAAGACAGTGTTGGTGATATCACAAGTTCAGTTGATACCATCGAACAAAGTATCACTGACACCATGTGGATCACAACCGCAGATGTTTCACAAACTGCGGCAGATGATAAAAGCCATCTTTTAGTTTTGGACCGACGATCAGAGTTTAACTTCATTACCATCCTGCGTGGGCTATTAGGCATGCTTGCCCTTATTCTGATAGCTCTTGCTTTCAGCACCAACAGAAAGGCTGTCAATTGGAGGGTCGTATTAACCGGGCTTGGTTTGCAACTTTCTTTGGCTGTTGGAGTCTTGTATGTACCATTTATTCAGGCATTTTTTGAATTTGTAGGAAAGTTGTTTGTTTTGGTTCTTGATTTCACAAAAGCGGGTACTGAATTCCTTTTTAAGAGTTTTTCAAGCAATATTATAGAGTCGGCACTTCAAAATTTTGCTGTTCAAATTTTGCCAACGATTATATTTTTCTCAGCCTTAACAAGTTTATTGTTTTATCTGGGCATCATTCAAAAAGTTGTGAAGGCGATGGCATGGGCAATGACGCGTCTGATGCGTCTCTCAGGTGCTGAAAGTCTGTCAGTGGCAGGGAACATATTTCTTGGTCAGACTGAATCACCTTTGATGATAAAAGCATATTTGCCAAAAATGAATAAATCTGAAATATTGCTCGTAATGCTCGGAGGAATGGCAACACTTGCAGGCGGCGTTTTGGCTGTATATATCAGTTTTCTTGGCGGCGATGACCCTGTTCAACGTCTGATGTTTGCAAAGCATCTTTTAACAGCCTCAGTTATGGCCGCACCTGGCGCTATTGTTATTGCCAAAATCTTAGTGCCTCAGACTGAGTCCATTGACAAAACTATGGACATCAGTAAAGATCAAATTGGAAGCAATGTGTTGGATGCTGTTTCTAACGGCACCTCCGAAGGATTGAAACTTGCTGTTAATGTGGCTGCTATGTTGCTCGTTTTCATTGCTTTTATTGCCATGTTCAATTATATCACCATTTATATTGGTGATTTTTTCGGGTTAAATGAACGTATAAGTAGCTTCAGCAATGGACGTTATAATGAGCTTTCGCTTCAATTTATGTTAGGCTATCTGTTTTCACCACTAATGTGGATGATAGGTGTAAATCTCAATGACATAACACTGCTGGGAAGGCTTTTGGGTGAAAAAATCATTTTAACTGAATTTATTGGATACCTGAGTCTTTCAGAACTTAAACTTGCCAATGCTTTCACTGATCCCAAATCTATTATTATGGCAACCTATATGCTTTGCGGGTTTGCAAATTTTGCATCTATCGGCATACAAATAGGTGGCATCGGTTCTCTTGCTCCAAACCAAAGGGTACTACTTTCTAAATATGGATTGAGAGCACTTCTTGGAGGCACATTGGCATCATTACTTTCAGCCACGATTGTTGGGATGCTCATTGGTTGATATGTCTGAACTGATTCAGATATAAATCATTTTGTTTCACTTTATATGAAATATTTTTACATCTAAAACACTGATATAGTTTTTCTAAAACAATGACTCATGCGTCAATATATTGAACTTATAAAAGTTGTACTCGAAAAAGGTGAAAGAAAAGAAGATAGAACCGGCACTGGAACACTCAGTGTTTTTGGGCATCAGATGCGCTTTAATCTTGAAGATGGCTTTCCGCTGCTAACCACAAAAAAGCTGCACCTTAGATCAATCATTCACGAACTGCTTTGGTTTCTTCAAGGCGATACAAATATTGGTTATTTGAAAGAAAACAGCGTTTCGATATGGAACGAATGGGCTGACGAAAATGGTGATCTTGGACCAGTCTACGGATCACAATGGCGCAACTGGAACAATGAAGGTATCGATCAGATAAGTGAAGTGATTCAAGGCATCCGCAACAACCCTGATAGCCGCCGGCATATAGTTGCTGCATGGAATCCATCTGTTTTGCCGATTTCGGGAAAGAGTTTTGCCGAGAATGTTGCTCTCGGAAAAGCAGCACTCCCACCCTGTCATGCCTGGTTTCAGTTTTATGTTGCTGGCGGAAAACTTTCATGTCAGATGTATCAACGCAGTGCAGATATTTTTCTCGGCGTTCCATTTAACATTGCTTCCTACGCCTTACTAACGATGATGGTTGCACAGGTCACAGGACTCAAAGCAGGTGAATTTATTCTAACGCTTGGCGATGCTCATCTTTACATCAACCATCTTGATCAGGCAAAACTTCAGATTTCGCGCGAAACAAGGGCTTTACCGACAATGACTATCAACCCGGAAATCAAAAATATTTTTGGGTTTTCAATCAATGATTTTACATTGGAAGGCTATGACCCTCACCCACATATTAAAGGAGAAATCGCCATTTAAGTGACTATTTATGCATGAATTAAAAAAATCAGAACCCATTCTCTCAATCATAGTTGCCATTGCCCAAAACAATGCTATCGGCAAAGACAATCAACTGCTTTGGCACATCTCAAACGACTTAAAACGTTTCAAACGTATTACAGCCGGGCATTCAGTGATTATGGGAAAAAGAACACTTCTCTCACTCCCTTCAGGCCCTTTGCCAAAAAGGAGAAATATTGTTCTTTCAGACAAGCTAACCGACTGTTTTGGTGGCGGTTGCGAGACAGCATTTTCGATTGAAGATGCCCTGAAAAAAGTTGAAAATGAAAATGAAGTCTTTATTATTGGCGGTGGGATGGTTTACGAGCAATTTTTACCATTGGCAGATAAAATGTATCTTACTATTGTAGAGAAAGACTTTGATGCAGATACTTTTTTCTCTGAAATAGATTTTTCTGAGTGGGAATTAATCGAAAAGGAAACTATACAAGACGATAGCAGCGTTGATTTCAGTTATCGGTATGAAACCTGGATAAGAAGAAGATAAAACATTTGAAATGCTAAGTTTTCTGCTTCTTTTTCTTTGCAGCCGGAAACAATACATTATTCAAAATAAGTCTGTAGCCAGGCGAATTTGGATACATATCCAGCTCTGTCGGAGGGTCACCCACCAAATGCTGGTAATCTTCAGGGTCATGACCTCCATAAAAAGTCCAGAATCCGTTTCCAAAAGTACCATGTATATACCGGTCTTCATGAAATGATTTGTTGTCACCCAAAACGATTACTTCCGACTTTACAAAATCTTTGTTAAAAGCTGTTGTCTGGCCCATAAATCCTTTCAAAACTTTTTCGTGATTCTGTGTCAGCATGGTTGGAACAGGATCCCATTTTGCCGAAAAGTCGAACAATGTAAAAAAGTCATTATTTTGATTGATGCTTCGCGATCTGTAATTTGTGACATCAATATTTGAGATTTCATATTCGGTAGGATTGGTAACAACCGAGAAATCAGTAAAGGCAAAACAATTGTGGTAGTTCAGTCTTTCAGGATCGCCAGGCCGAATAGGGTCTCCATCAAACATCACATCACAGATATCTAGTCCTTCAGCCGCTAAAGCTACATCATAACTATCAGTTGCAGAGCACATTGCAAACATGTATCCTCCTCCGGCTACAAACTCCCTGATCTTATTTACAACTGCCAGTTTCAATTGTGAAACCTTTTGAAAACCATGTCTGGCTGCAGTCGCTTCCTGCATTCTTACATCATCCTGATACCAGGGAAAGTGGCGGTAACGTGCCCAGAATTTTCCAAACTGGCCTGAAAAGTCTTCGTGATGAAGGTGCAACCAATCGTATAGCGGAAGCACCCCTTCCAGCACTTCATCATCATAAATTATGTCATAAGGAATTTCAGCATAAGCAAGAACGAGGGTAACGGCGTCGTCCCAGGGAAGCTTGTTTTTTGGCGAATAAACTGCTATCCTTGGTACCTTCTGCAACTTCATTTCGTCCATATTGCTGCCCATATCGCCAATTTCGTAGAGTATTGCGTTTGCCTGAGCATCTGCAATCACCTGATAGCTTACATTACGCAGTTTACATTCTTTTTCAAAAGCCTCATGCCAGGGAATAAGATAACTGCCCCCACGATAATTGAGCAGCCAGCTGATTTCGATGTCACGCTGCAAAATCCAATAGGCTATGCCATAAGCTTTTAAATGATTAGATTGAGTCCTGTCCATCGGAATAAGAATGTATGCAGCAAAAACAGTTGTTGTAGAAACTGAAAAAAGTATGACTAAAACTAAAATTTTCAACTTTGAAATTATCTTTTTCATGCTAACAAAAAATCATATTTGCGAAAATGTATCTCCATTTGAACGGTAAAAATACATGTAATATTTTCAACTGGAGGGCACAGCGGTGAACTATCCCGATAATCAGATGTCTATATTGCTATAAACTAAACGATAAGCAATTGTTTTTTTAAATGCTGTTAAGTTAAATACAGCATTTTCAGAACTCAGAGGTAAAATGAAAACGAATATCAGGGTACTTTTCTATTGCTGTTTGAAGGGCATAAGGCGAATCAGCCAGAAAAACGTCTCTGCCTTCTTTGTCCAAAGCGATATAAGATGATTTTCTTGCTTTGAAATCCTCAAGCATCACTTTGTTGCTGCTTGTAATCCATGCGGTTTTGTATAAAGTAATGTGCTCAAACCGGCAACTGGCAGCATATTCATGCAATAAGCGATGTTGAATAACCTCAAATTGCAGCGCACCAACAGTGCCTATAATTTTTCGTCCGGTAGCTTTTCCGGTAAATAATTGTGCGACTCCTTCATCAGTCAACTGATCAAGCCCTTTTGCCAATTGCTTTGATTTCATTGGATCTGCATTTTCGACATAGCGAAAAAGCTCTGGTGAAAAACTTGGAATCCCTTTATAACGAAGCAGTTCACCTTCTGTCAATGTGTCACCTATTTTAAAATTACCTGCATCATACAAACCCACAATATCACCAGGGAACATCTCGTCTACAACAGATTTTTTTTGAGCCATAAACGCAGTTGGATTCGAAAACTTAATTTTTCGATTAAGTCTCATATGGTGATATGGCTTGTTTCGCTCAAATTTGCCTGAAACAACGCGCACAAACGCTATTCTGTCCCGGTGATTGGGATCCATATTTGCATGAATTTTAAATACAAATCCAGTAAATGCTTCCTCTTGCGGATCAACATGTCTTTCTTCAGAATCGCGCCCTGCAGGGGTTGGTGCAATATGGATAAAACAATCGAGAAGTTCTTTTACGCCAAAATTATTCAGTGCGCTACCAAAAAAAACCGGACATACATCGCCTCTTAGATATTCATCCACATCAAATTCAGGATAGACACCTTTAATAAGGCTTATTTCTTCGCGCAAAGTCGCGGCATCATCTCCGATATACTGCACAAGGAAAGGATTGTTGATATCATCGAAAGCAACACCCTTTTCAACACGCTGTTTGTTGGCTTCAAACAGATAAAGGCTTTGTTCAAAAATATTATAGACTCCCTTGAATTTTGGCCCCATGTTTATAGGCCAACTTAATGGAGTTACCCTTAAATCAAGTTTTTGTTCAATCTCGTCGAGCAGTTCGAATCCGTCCTTTCCGGGACGATCAAGCTTGTTAATAAAAACGATTATAGGTGTTTTGCGCATCCGACAAACCTTAACCAGTTTTTCCGTTTGAGGTTCAACGCCTTTTGCAACGTCAATCACAACAATCACACTATCCACCGCGGTAAGCGTGCGGAAAGTATCCTCAG
>JAGXRB010000426.1 GCA_018336075.1 Bacteroidota bacterium | reverse complement strand
GAGGTTTTGGTAAAATCTTCCCTGCAATTCCATTTGTTTCTGAATGAGATCTACTGTTTCATCCAGTCGATTCTTTGCTGTTGCATCATTTTCTCTTAAGCGTAAAGCCATTTCATAATATGTCTTGGCACTAATATAATCTTTTTCAGCGAATTTTTCATTTGCTGAACGCATGATACTTTCGAAGTTTTGCTGGGGTTCCTGCGCCAGAATTGAAAATTGTGTGGCAATTAAGATCGACAAAAGCAATAAGGCTTTCATGGTAAAAAGTCGGTACATATGGATATTTAACTTTCTGGTGTAACTTTAATTAACGAAACAGGGTGGTTTTTATTGCAGCTGAATTATTCAATCAGACCATCGATAATATGCAGTTTTCGATCTGCCATAACAGCAAGCTCGGGGTTGTGTGTTACAATAATGAATGTTTGGTTGAATTCTTCTCTCAGCTTGAAAAATAGTTTGTGTAATTCGTTGGCTGAGTTTGAATCCAAATTGCCTGAAGGCTCATCAGCGAGCACTACAGCTGGATTATTCATGAGCGCCCTTGCAACAGCCACACGCTGTTGTTCGCCTCCGGAAAGTTCAGAAGGTTTGTGTTCGGCCCGCTCCGACAGTTTAAAATAATCCAGTAAATATTTTGCTCTTTCAACAGCTTTAGTTTTAGCTGTTCCAGCGATAAAAGCAGGTATACAAATATTTTCGAGGGCAGTAAACTCCGGCAGCAAATGATGAAACTGAAAAACAAAGCCGATTTTTTGATTGCGAAAAGCTGAAAGCTCCTTGTCGGAAAGCTTGTTTACAGCAGTTCCTCCAATGTTTACAATGCCCTCATCCGGTTTTTCGAGTGTTCCTAATATTTGCAGCAATGTTGATTTTCCTGCACCCGATGCGCCAACTATTGAAACGATTTCACCTTCTTTAACGAACATATCTATCCCTTTCAGGACGACAAGATTTCCAAATTTTTTGACAATACCTTTTGCCTCTATCATTTTAAGTGTGTGATTTCCGGGCAAAGGTACAGAATTTTGTCTCGAATCAGAATGCCTCAGCATTGGAGTTTCAGCATCTCCTGAAAGAGTTGAAGAAAATCTTAAGATTTCTTGTATTGAAAGAAATAGATACTCTAAAAAGTCCTATTTTTGGACTTCAAAAATCACAGAATTATTTTGTTATGAATTTACATGAGTTTCAGGGTAAACAGATACTAAGCGGATATGGTGTTTCCGTTCCCATGAGTATTGTAGCCGAATCACCTGCAAAAGCTGTTGAAGCCGCAAAGGAGATTCAAAAAATGACAGGTTCAGATAAATGGGCTGTCAAAGCACAGATTCACGCCGGCGGTCGTGGCAAAGGCGGAGGCGTAAAGATTGCAAAATCCATTGAAGAAGTGGAGTTGTTTGCCGATCAGATTATTGGGATGACTTTGGTGACTCCCCAAACAAGCGCTGAAGGAAAATATGTCAGAAAAGTATTGGTAGAACAGAATATCTATTATCCGGGACCCTATCAGGTATCTGAAATTTATATGAGTATTCTGCTCAACAGGGCTACCAGCAGAAATATGATCTTGTATTCTCCAAGAGGAGGAATGGACATAGAAAAAGTTGCTGAAGAGACGCCAGACCAGATATTTACAGAAGAAATTGATCCTAAAGTTGGTTTGCAGGCTTTTCAGACCAGAAAAATAGCTTTTAATCTGGGACTTTCAGGAATTGCCTTCAAAGAAATGGTGAAGTTTGTAGCTGCTCTTTACAAAGCCTATGAAGGATCTGATGCAAGCTTGTTTGAAATCAATCCTGTTATAAAAGCTGCTGACGACAGAATTTATGCAGCTGATGCAAAAGTTGTAATTGACAACAACGCACTTTTTCGTCAGATAGATATTGCAGGAATGCGCGACCTGAATGAAGAAGATCCAATTGAAGTTGAAGCCAGTCGTTTCGATCTGAATTATGTAAAGCTTGATGGAAATGTTGGCTGCATGGTCAATGGAGCGGGTCTTGCAATGGCAACAATGGACATGATCAAAATGTCGGGAGGCGATCCTGCCAATTTCCTTGATGTTGGCGGCACGGCAAATGCCAAAAGGGTAGAAGAAGGCTTTAGAATTATTCTAAAAGATCCCAATGTTAAGGCTATTTTGGTGAATATCTTTGGTGGAATAGTTCGCTGCGATCGTGTTGCTCAGGGTGTGGTTGATGCATACAACAACATTGGTGAAATTGAAGTTCCTATTATAGTTCGTCTTCAAGGTACCAATGCAGAAGAAGGAAAGGAAATTATTGACAAATCCGGCTTGAAAGTGTTTTCAGCAATTAGACTTCAGGATGCTGCGGCATTGGTAAATGAGGTTCTAAAATAGGATTTTTGCTTTTAATGAAACAGCCTGTGTAGAAGTCTTTACACAGGCTGTTTTTATTATGATTTCTTAGTTTTTCTATATGTAACCCATTATTTTATAATAAGTTATAGCTGTAAATTCCCTCATCACGATAATTTCATATTGCAGATAGCTCCACATATTGTAACGAAGATTCAGGTTTCTTTCAGGTTCTGAGTTTCTTTTCCCTTTAACAGGCTCTTCTATCAAGAGCTCTTCATCGAAAGGATTTTCAAAAGTTGCTACACCTGAAACGGTCTCAAATCCTGCTTTTCTAAAAGTAAGGATACTTCGGTACATATGTTCAGGGGAAGTAATAATAAGAATTTTTGAACTATTTCTTTCTGCAATTTGCTTAATGTTAACAGCTTGTGTAAAAGTATTGGTTCCCTTTTTTTCTGATAAAATTCTTTCTGAATCGATACCCCATCGAAGTAATTCGTTAATCATTGCGAAGTGATCGCTATCTTCAAACGCAGCAGAATCAGCTGGCAGGGCAACGATAATTTTACTTTTTGGATACTCTTCAGCTACCAGGGCGGTATAATAACAACGCAATAATCCTTGCGGACCGGGCATTCCGCCGGCACCCATCACAATGATGTAGTCAGGGTTATCAATTTTTTCGATTTTGTTTGTGCCCAGCCAATGATAGGCCAGATATGGATAATCAGTAAAACTTAGTGTTAGCATGATGGCAAAAATCCATCCGGTAGCGTAAATGACCTTCCTTATATATTTATATAGAAATCTTAAAGTAGCTTTAATTGCGATCATTTGGGTTTGTTTATCCTTCGCAAATGTAAATAAAAAAAAGCCGGTTGGTAACCAGCTCTTTGTTATTTATATGTTTGTTTTCGATGAACTACTTTGAATTCATTTCAATGAAACTGTTCATTTGCATTGGAATTGTTGTGCCCTGCTGCTCCATTTCCATTTCCATTGCCTGATTGATGCTTGCAGAAACTATCCATCCGGAAGCCAGCTCAACAATTGTTTTGCCTGAAATTGTACCACTAATTTCAGCCTTTTCGCCCATGAGTTGTGTGCCTGTGATGATGCCGGAAAAACTTATATAAGCATTTTTTCCTTTAATCTCGTCCAAAGTATAATCTGAAGTGATAACAAAGTCGCTGTTTGGATCTGGCTTGAGACTCACTTGCCAGGTTTCACCAATACTAACTTTTTTTCCTGCATAAACGATCATCATGCCCGACTCAAAGCCTGAAACGTTGCTTGCTTCGGTAATTACTTCGCTGCGGTTGTTGCTAAGTGGCTGACCCCGAAGATCTATTATTGCTGTTACAGTTGTGCCGATAGTTTTACCCAATGAGGCCGCTATTTGCTGGGAAATCGGATCTTCTGTTGCAGGTTTATCGCTGTCCCATTGAATCTCCATGCCCATGGCATTTTGATTGAATCTTATTCTTTTGTAGTTTAGCTCAAGGGTATAACTATCTTCGATTTTATCTGCAACCAGAATCTCCTGATTGATTACAATATTTTGAGTCAGATTCATATTCTGTCCCATCATATTCATCGAAATAGTTTGTCTGTTATTAATTTCCATTGCATACTTTTTGCCTTTCTCTAATTTGTAGGAAAGGTCAACTTCTTTTGCTGAAAATGCCTGAATACTGCTCAATAGCATCACAATTGCAATCAGTGATATACGATTTTTATTTTTCATATTATCGAGTTTTTAAAATGGGTCATTATAATCTGGTTCAACATCAAATTCATCATTCATTCTGGAAGATATCGTTTTGGTCGGTAATTCAAAACTTATATTAGGCATCAATTCCTGTGGATGCTTATCAAAATTTTCAGGGTCTTCAAATTTAGCGTATGTGCCAATGAATTTTAAGTTTACATCACCAAGTTTACCATTTCTGTGCTTGGCAATATTTACAACGGCTAAACCCTGAAGCGAATTATTGTTTTCATCTTCAACAAGACCATAATATTCAGGCCTGTATATAAAAATTACCATGTCGGCATCTTGCTCGATAGCGCCGGATTCGCGCAAGTCGGAAAGAATTGGTTTTTTTGAACCAGGCCTGTTTTCAACGGACCGACTTAATTGCGACAGTGCCAAAACCGGAATATCAAGTTCTTTGGCAAGACTTTTAAGAGACCGTGAAATATTACTGATTTCCTGCTCACGGTTACCGCGGTTTTCGCCGCCTGATGTCATAAGTTGCAGATAGTCAACAAAAACCATTTGAATATCATGCTGCTGCTTAAGGCGGCGGCATTTTGCCCTAAGTTCAAAAATTGAAAGTTGTGGCGTATCGTCAATAAACATCTTGGCCTCAATCAACGGACTCACTTTTGTTGTAAGCTGTTGCCATTCGTGTTGTGCAAGGTCGCCTTTGCGGAGCTTTTCAGCCGGCAGATAAGTTTCGCTGGAGATTAAACGCGTAACTAGTTGAATAGATGACATTTCAAGTGAGAAAAAAGCGACCGGTTTATTAAAGCCAACTGAAGCGTTTCGCGCCAGATTCAACGCAAGAGCAGTTTTACCCATACTTGGACGTGCAGCTAAAATGATGAGATCACTTTTTTGCCATCCTTGCGTTATTCGGTCGAGTTCGGTAAATCCGGAAGGTACACCACGAAGGCTGTTATCACCGCTTTTGGCATTTTCAATGTCTTTTATGGCTTGCTGCACCAATTCGGGCATTGTACTGAAACTCCTTCTAAGGTTGGTCTCACTTACTGAAAAAAGCCCGGATTCAGCCTTGTCAAGCAAATCGAACACATCTGTAGTGTCTTCATATGCATCTTTGATGATGTCTGATGAAATGCGGATCAGTTCACGCTGAATATGTTTTTGGATGATGATGCGGGCATGAAACTCAATGTTGGCAGCAGAAACTACGCGGTTGGTGAGCTGAGAAATATAATAAGGGCCACCAACAATTTCCAGGTTTCCATTTAAACGAAGCTCATTGGTAACAGTTAAAATATCGATGGGTTCAGACTTTGCAAAGAGACTTTGAACAGCCTCAAAAATCTTCTGATGTGCATCTTTATAAAAAACATTTGGTTGTAAAATGTCGATTACAGCATTTACTGCATCTTTTTCCAGCATCATTGCGCCGAGCACAACTTCCTCAAGATCTGGTGCTTGAGGAGGCACCCTTCCATGGCTCAACAACAATTCTCGTTGCTGATCCATGGGATTAATACTGTTAGTTTTTGGTTTTCTTATATTTTTCTCCATTGGCCAAAAGTACAAAATAGTGTATAGTCGATAGTGGGTGTTAATATCTTTTTGGTTCAACAAGCAACAAAAAATATTGACCTCTGATTAAGACCATTTTAGAATAAAATTCTGTTTATTGATGATACATTTTTGGCAGTTTCCTGAAAGTATCGAAATGTCAACTCAATGGCTTTGGTATATTGAACGATTCTTTGAAAAAGCTGGTCAAGCTTTTCCGTATCATTCTCTTCGAGCAGATCCTTTACTAAAAATACGTTTTCTTTTAAGAATTGTTTCTTTGCGCCCACAACAGAGGCCACATCAGACAAATTCCATCCATCAGAAAAATCAGGATGAAAAACTCCGCATTCCTCAATGATTTGTCGAATTCCTACAAGTTTATTTTGAAGATTTTGAAGCGCTGCAGATGGGTCTTCTTTTGTATAAAAAACAACTCCCTCGATACATTGAAGCAAAACATTGATATCGTCAGTAACCAGCAACTCAACTTCTTTGTTTAAGTCTGAAATAAAATCTAAAAATTTTAATCCTCCTGAAAGATCTTGTGTAAATTGAATGGTTTCGCTTTTGCTACTTTCATGACTTAAAACTGAAACAGCCAAAGGAAGCATTTCGTATGGACGTGAGCCTTTAATGACTGGTACCGCAGGCTGTTGAACAATGAGTTTCAGATAATGGCACTTTTTTGAAGCAGTACTTTTTTGAAAAAAGGTTTTCAGGCAAGCTGTGTCAAATGTTAAAGAATCCTTTCTAAAAGCTTCAAGCTCTGATTTTTGAGAAGAAGTTTGAACAAGTTCTTCAGGAAATTCCCTGATATGTGTTTTGCCTTCATGATAAAGGTCAAAAAGGAGCGCTTTATTGAAAGTTTTCAGACTCAGAACACTTTTCGCAGGTACGTTTTTCCAGCAGTGGCCAATGAAATCGCAAGGGTAGGGGTGTTGACAGTGGATTCCTATATTTATATCAGGGGATTTAGTGAGTTGCAGACTTTCTTTTGAAAGATGAATTTGATGCCTGATTTCTTCTGTTTGAGCTACCACTTCATTTAGAACGCTTTGTTGAATAAACAATTTATCAAGTTCCAACGTGTCGTTCAGTACATAATTTTCATTTACATAAATCAATGAAAAATCTGAAAGCTGAATGCCGCAGCCCCGAATGACATAAAACTGAAGCGCAGCATCTTTTATATAGGTGGCTGATATTGAGCGCGAACTTTTTACTTCTATTGCTTTCCATTGGTGTCCATCCCTGAGAAGAATATCCAGCATTATCAGCACATCGTCATATTGAAAAACTGCTTCATATAAAATACTGATATCTGGATTAGATAATGCAGCAGCTGTTTCTTCTCTTTTTTTCTGGTATTGGGAGGGTGATTTAGGGCTCATATCTTGTCCTCCCGGAAAAAGATCCCGTGCTAAAACACCAACATCAGTTCCACGTTTGAATTTTGCCAATTGCTCTGCACTGAGTTTATCACGCAGAAATGGCCTTTTGTAATGAAGATAAAGCGATTTCTGACATTGCTGTCCTCGGATGAAAGTTGATTTTGAAAGTGAATGTTTGGTCATTGATAGTTAAAATTGAGACTTTTTTGGAAATTTTATGAGGGCTACATTTCAATTCATGAAATATTATTTCAGTTTTTAGTTTAATCAGCCCAAAAGGTATTAAGGCGTATACACAACCTGTTCTTCTTTTATTAAAGGTTGATTCAGGTAGCGTTTCATCAGTTGAGCGATTGCAAGAACGTCTTTCTGACAATAATTTTTTATTCGTTCTAGATCTTTTTCTTCCCAATAAACTTTCCAGACCATACTTCCGTCAATATCATCTTTTGGTGTTGGAATATCAAAAATGTATGTAAGAAGGTCGAGGGAAGTGTAGTTCTTGTAATCGCCAAATTTCCAAAGTTCCATTGTGTCAAGATGCTTTATTTCCCAAGGTTTTTTTCCGGCCAGCTGAAGAATGAAAGGCAATTCTATGCCGTTGATTATCATTCGCCTTGCAATGAAAGGAAAGTCAAATTCCTTCCCGTTATGCGCACAAAGTACATCATCAGCATTGTTGTAATGTCGGTTGAGCAAGGTTGCAAACTCCTCAAGCAGTATCTTTTCGTCATCGCCATAAAATGACTTTAGCCTGAATTCACTGCCATTAAAATAGCCGACAGAAATAACGATGATTTTGCCGAATTCAGCATAAATACCAGCGCGATTATAAAGCTCATCTGGTGTTCCTTCCTCTTTCGTTTTCAGCTGACTTGCTTTTTTGTCCCAAAGCCTTTTTCCTTTTTCATCCAAAGCTGAATAATCTGGAAACTGAGGTGTTGTTTCTACGTCGAGAAAAAGCACGCGGGATAAGTTGAGGTTATAAATCATGGTTTTTGTTTGATGGTAGAATGGAGAATTCATTAATTTAGCCAAAAGTAACAACAAGAAACCAGTCATGCAAATCAAAGCGAAAATTTCCTTGTTTTTTTTGTTGATTCTGTTGTTTGGCTGCAAAAAGAATGCAGATGAAATTTTCCCTCAGATAACTTTTTTGAGTCCCTTCGAAGGCCATGTTTTTGATGGAGACAGCATCCGCTTTAGTGTTCATGTCACTGATAATTCCAATCTGGCTTCTATCAGACTTGGTCTGTTAGATGAAAACAAAATCTCTGTTGTTACACCTTTATATATAGTGCCGCATAAAAATGACACAATCATTGAAGTTACATTTTTCAAAGATGCCACACTTAAAGAGGGTTCATATTTCCTCCATGTTCAGGCCAGCGATGGCGTGAATGTGAAAAATCAATACAGAGAAGTTAAATTATTGCGAAACGACATTGTCAATATTTTTGCCTTGTTAGCGCAAAGAAATTCTGGTCAGAGTAAAATCTGGAAAATGAATTCAGTAAGCGGTGCAGTTAGTCTGTTGATGCAAAGAGATTATGAAATTGAGGCATTGTTGTCAGTTGCTGAAACACAAAAGTTATACCTGATGACAAAGTTTCCTTCCGAACTGCAAGCATGGAATCTGGCAGGAAATCAGCATTTTTGGACAGTTTCTTCAGTTTTTCCACACAAGAGCTTTACAGCACTTTCTGCAAAAAACAGCCATTTGTGTGTTGCCGAAAAAGCAGGATTAATTAAAAAGATTCATGGAAATACCGGTCAGATAATACTAACAACCTTGACTCAGGTTGATACCTCAGCCTACGACCTGCTCGAAACGGATGACTTTATTATAGCTGCACAAAAGACAACTGGTAACCGCCATATTCTATGTGCTTTCAATAGTGCTACCGGCACTTTGTTGCGCAAAGAACTCCTTGAAGCTGAGCTTACAGGGATGTTTGAGATGGCTGATAAAAGAATTTTACTTGTAGTAAAGCATTCAACCGGCTTTGCTATAGATGTTTATGACATTCAAAATCAACACTTCAACAGGGTATTTTCATCAAATCAGTTTCAACCTGTTTTTTCTTCAATTACCAAAAGTGGTCAATTGCTTTTAGCTACCAATTACAAAATTTTTAATTGTGATTTTGTGAACAATGAACTTGTAGAGATTTTTGATAGTCCTGTTGCGATGGTTGTAAACTTTGAACCACAACAACAATTGCTTTATGTAGTTCATGGCATCATTATGAAAATTATCAAACCTGATGGCACAATCACGAATCAGTACAATCTGCCTGAAACCATTGATATGATTGAATTTTCTTACGCTTCTAATTAAATTCACTCTGCATGACAAATCAAATAATCCAGACGGATGACGACTCACTCAGTGTTTTCAACAGCATTATGAATGAGACTTATCACTCCAGATTTGGCGCAATTACTGAATCACAAAAAGTTTTTATAGAAAATGGTTTCCTGTCTTTAAAGGATTCTAGCGAAAGAATTAACATTTTGGAGTTTGGTTTTGGAACTGGCCTGAATGCGCTGTTAACTTTAAATGAGGCCAAAGATAAACAGATATTTTATAAGTCTCTTGAGCTTTTTCCGCTGGCGTTGAATATGGTTATTTCACTAAAGTACACATCTAATGAGTGTTATAAACATTTGGAAAGTGATTTTTTGGAAATGCATAAAGCAGCATGGAATGCAGATGTAGCAATAAATGATCATTTTATTCTACACAAATCACAGACTGATTTCAACGATTTTCAAACAGAGATATCTTCTTATGATTTGATATATTTCGATGCTTTTAGTCCGGAAACCCAACCAGCGCTATGGTCAGAAGATGTTTTTAAAAAACTATTTGACTCATTGAAACCTGGAGGCATTCTGGTCACTTATAGTTCCAAAGGCATCGTTAAAAAGACCTTACGTGATGTAGGTTTTTTGGTTGAAAGACTTAATGGTCCTCCTGGAAAGCGTCATGTATTGCGAGCATTACGTCCTGCTTAACCGTAAACCAAGCATTAGCATAGAAAAAACTAAAATCAACACCACCTTTTAGTTCATACTAATTTATAAACATTCTAAATTTCTCTTGACTTACTTCCCTAAGAAAAAAGAGTTTACTTTTGTTGTGAATCGATTAACAGTAACGGATTGTTCATTGAAATTGAATCATTCATCCAATTTTATCATTCATGAAAAATATCGTCAAGCAAATCATTGAAAATTATGGCACTGACAAAAACCGACTGATGGATATCCTTATCGATATTCAGGAGCAGTTTGGTTACATCAGTCGGGAATCTATTGAATTGATGGCCCACATGCTGGGTTTATCACAAGTGGATGTTGAACAGACAATCACCTTTTATCATTTTTTCAGTCTTAAACCAAGAGGTAAATACGCAATTTATCTAAATGATAGCGTTGTAGCCTATATGTTTGGCCGACAAGCCATAAAAGAAGCTTTCGAAAAGGAAGCAGGTGTAAAATTTGGGCAAGTGACGGATGACGGTCTTATTGGTTTGTTTAATACTGCATGCATTGGCATGAATGACCAAGAGCCTGCAGCCATAATAAACAACAAGGTTTTTACCAAATTAACCCCTTACAGGGTGCGTGAAATAATTCGCCATATGCGCGAAGGGAAAGAACTTGATGAATTGAGCAATGAAAGCCATGGCGATGGTAAAAACCAGCATCCATTGCTTAAAACAATGGTTTGGAGTAATATACGCAGAAAAGGAATGATTCTGTCAGATGATTATGTTACAGGAAAAGTATTAAATTCTGTACTTCCATCGATGTCTCCTGAGGCTGTAATTGCCGAGATAAAGCATAGTCATATTCGTGGCCGCGGAGGAGCCGGATTTCCAACAGGATTTAAGTGGGAATTCTGTCGCAGGGCCAAAGGTCCAAAGCATTATGTTATTTGTAATGCCGATGAAGGAGAGCCCGGTACATTTAAAGACAGGGTTATTTTGACTGAAAAACCAGAATTGGTTTTCGAAGGAATGGCTATAGCAGGCTACGCAATCGGAGGCGATGAAGGTATTGTTTATCTCAGATATGAATACCGTTACATGAAAGAGTACCTGGAAGATGTATTGCAAAAAATGCGCAATCAGCATCTTTTGGGAGAAAATATTGGTGGCATCGAAGGTTTTAACTTTGATATCCGCATTCAGTTTGGTGCCGGTGCATATGTATGCGGCGAAGAATCGGCACTATTGGAATCTCTTGAAGGAAAACGTGGCGAACCCCGTGATAAACCACCTTTCCCTGTTGAGAAAGGCTACCTCAATTTGCCAACAATCATTAATAATGTTGAAACATTCGCTACTGCAGTAAGAATTATCGAAAATGGTGGTGAATGGTTCACTCAATTTGGCACAGAAGATTCAACAGGGACAAAAATCCTGAGTATTTCGGGCGATTGCATGTTTCCTGGTGTTTATGAAGTAAATTGGGGTTTTAACGTAGAGGACATGTTAAATATGGTAGGTGCATATGATGTACAAGCCGTGCAGGTAGGAGGGCCTTCGGGAACACTCATCGGACCGGATGAGTTTTATCGTACCCTGGGATATTCTGATCTTTCAACCGGAGGCTCAATGATTATTTTTGGAAAACAGCGCAACCTGCTTAAGGATGTTGTGCTTAATTTCATGGAGTTTTTCATTGACGAATCCTGCGGTTCGTGCAGCACCTGCCGCAACATGCCACAGGTTATGCGCAACAAATTGGTGAAAATCATTAATGGAAATGGCGTGAAAAGCGATCTCACCGATCTTAAAGAGTGGAGTAAGATACTTATTGCAAGTCGTTGCGGACTCGGACAAACAGCAGGCAATCCAATTGTGAGTAGCTTGAAAAACTTCCGTCATCTTTACGAAGAATTATTACAAAAAGATGTTGAGTTTGATCAGGGATTCAACCTTGAAGCTTCTGTGCAGGATTCGTGCAAATTTGTCGGACGGGTTCCAAATTTTAACCACCACTGATTTAGAAAACTGAAAAATCAATTCCAATGAGTAATTTGATAAAATTTAAAATCGATGGCAACGAATGCATGGCCGAAGCAGGCACTTACATCGTTGAGGCAGCACATCAGAATGGAATCTATATCCCAACGCTTTGCAATATGCCGGGAGTTAAACCAAAAGGGTCTTGCCGCATTTGTACAGTAAAAATAAACGGACGTTTGATGACTTCCTGCACTACGCCAGTAACCGATGGTATGGAAATAGAAAGCAATTCAAATGATATCAATGAGTTGAGAAAAAGTATCATTGAATTGCTGTTTGTCAGCGGAAATCATTTTTGTCCGGCTTGTGAAAAGAGCGGTAATTGTGAATTGCAGGCTTTAGGCTATCTCTACCAAATGATGGTGCCTCGTTTTCCTTACGATTTTCCAAAAAGAGAAGTAGATGCATCTTCACCTTTTATAATAAAAGACCAGGATCGGTGTATTTTGTGCAAGCGCTGTATAAAATCCATAAAAGACGAAGACGACCGCTCATACTTTGCATTCCACAACAGGGGAAATCACCTTGAAGTAGTTCTGGATAAAGAACTTGCAGCCAATATGACAAAAGAAACAGCCGAACTGGCAATGAATAATTGTCCTGTCGGGTCAATTATTGTCAAGGAGAAAGGTTTTGTCGTACCAATCGGACAACGTAAATTTGACAAGAAACCCATCGGAAGCGATGTTACAGTTTAACAATAGGAGGAATAACAATGAGTAAACCTGTATTAGCGACTACTTCGCTTGCCGGATGTTTCGGCTGCCATATGTCAATTCTGGATATTGACGAAAGAATTCTTCAACTGATTGAGCTGGTTGAATTTAATAAATCTCCTGTTGATGACATTAAAACCTTTACCAAACCTGTAGATATTGGTATCATAGAAGGTGGATGCTGCAACAGTGAGAATGTGGAAGTTTTGCGTTCATTCAGAAAGAATTGTAAAATTCTTATTTCCATGGGCGAGTGTGCCATCATGGGCGGACTTCCGGCCATGCGCAACGGTATACCGGTGGAAGAATGTCTGCATGAAGCCTATATCAGTGGACCAACTGTTCAATTGAACAAAGACCATATTTTACCAAATGACGATGAGCTGCCGATGCTTCTCGACAAAGTTTATCCATGTCACGAAATCGTAAAAATCGACTACTTCTTGCCAGGATGCCCTCCAAGTGCTGATCTTATTTGGAACGCCCTTGTGGCGCTACTTACCGGAGACCCTATGAAGTTGCCTTACGAAGTTGTGAAATTTGACTAACCTAACAAAACAAATCATGTCGAAGAAAATTACTATAGAACCTGTAACCCGAGTCGAGGGACATGGTAAAGTCACCATCTTTATGGATGACAAAGGAGAAATAAAGCAAAGCCGGCTGCATATTGTTGAATTTCGTGGATTTGAGCGTTTTGTACAGGGCAGACCCTATTGGGAAGCACCGGTTCTCGTTCAAAGACTTTGTGGAATTTGTCCAGTAAGCCATCATTTGGCTGCAGCAAAAGCATTGGATGTGATTGTTGGTGCCGGAACCGGTCATGGTTTAACAGCAACTGGCGAAAAAATGAGACGCCTGATGCATTACGGTCAGTTTTTCCAGTCACATGTGTTGCATTTTTTCCATCTGAGTGCACCGGATTTCCTCTTTGGAATTGATGGTGACCCGGCAATTAGAAATATTATTGGTATCGCATTGACGAATCCTGCACTAGCTGTACAAGGTGTGATGATGCGTAAATTTGGCCAGGAAATAATCCGTGCCACAGCCGGTAAAAAGATTCACGGAACAGGTGCAATTCCAGGTGGGATTAACAAAAGTCTTAGTATAGAAGAGCGTGATGAATTTCTCAAAGGTGCCGATCCTCTAAATGCTGATAAAATGGTAAGCTGGGCACAGGAAGCTCTGGAATTCTTTAAAACTTATTATTTTGCCAACAAGGATTTCATTGATAATTTCGCTTATTTCCCAAGTAATCACTTGAGTTTAGTAAGGAAAGACGGTGCACTTGATCTGTATCATGGAGTGCTCAGGGCAGTGGATGCTGATGGAAAGAAAATACTCCATGATATCGATTATCAGGAGTATACAAATTACATCGAAGAGGAGGTGAAATCGTGGAGTTATATGAAATTCCCTTATCTGAAGGAATACGGAAAAGAACAAGGCTGGTATCGAGTTGGACCTTTAGCCAGGCTGAATACAGCTGATTTTATACCATCTCCTTTGGCACAGGCTGAATTTGAAACCTATAAGGCAATGACATTTGGAAAACCAAACAATCATTGTATGCATATGCATTATGCACGTTTGATCGAAACGCTGCATGCAGCCGAAATGATCAGAGAGTTATTAAACGATCCTGATATCTTAGGTGATGACCTTGTTGTTAAAGGAACCAAACAAAAAGAAGGCGTTGGACTGATTGAAGCGCCGCGTGGAACACTCTTCCACCATTACCGCATAAACGACAATGATCAGATTGAAATGGCAAACCTTATTGTTTCGACAACTAACAACAATGAGCCAATGAACCGTTCAGTCAATCATGTAGCCAAAGCAGTTATGACTGGAAAAGAAGTTATTACGGAAGGCATGATGAATGCTGTTGAAGTTGCCATACGCGCTTATGACCCCTGTTTGAGTTGCGCAACGCATGCACTTGGAAAGATGCCGCTCGAGATAACCCTTCTCGATGCCAATGAGCAGATTATTGACAGAAAAGTTTCTCAATAAAATGGATTCAGACAGCAGGATACTTGTGTATGGATATGGCAATCCTGGACGACAGGATGACGGCCTTGGTGCTGCTTTTATCCAAATGCTTGAAAACTGGCTGATCGAAAACCTATTTCCACAGGTATCAACCGATTGTAACTATCAGCTCAATATTGAAGATGCAGCTGCAGTTTCAGATAAGACGCTTGTTGTTTTTGTAGATGCTTCACAAGAGGCTATTGAGGATTATTCTTTTACAAAAGTTGAAGCTTCCGATGCAAGGGTTGAATTCTCAATGCATGCAGTTTCCACTTCATTTGTGATTGATCTTTGCCAGAAAATATATGGTAAAGTGCCGGAAGCATGGCTTTTACACATTCGGGGATATGAATGGGACTTTAAGGAAGAACTAACTCAACCGGCACAAAGAAACCTGGAGCTGGCATTCGGTTTTTTAACAAAATTTCTCGATGAAAGAAGACAGGAAATTTTGCAAAGTATTGAAATTTAATAAAATTTGAAAATCTAATAAACAAGAAAATGGATTTATCAACAACTTATCTTGGATTAGCATTGAATAATCCCATCGTTGTGAGCAGTTCAAAACTCACCGGAACAGTTGAAAACGTGAAAGCTTGTGCAAAGGCCGGAGCCGGAGCTATAGTGCTTAAGTCGCTTTTCGAAGAGCAGATTGTTGCTCGGATTGAGTCAAAACTTCGAAGCAATGAACTCTATTTCTGGTATCCCGAAGCATCAGAATATGTAGTTGGTATCTCAAAAGAATCAGGTGTTGATGAATATCTCAAGCTGATAAAAAATTCAAAAAGCGAAGTTGAAATACCGGTTATTGCCAGTGTCAATTGTGTCAGTCCTGTTGAATGGACAAAGTTTGCTTCTAAAATGCAAGATGCTGGTGCTGATGCAATTGAGTTGAATATTGCCATTTTTCCATTTGACAGAAATATTTCAAGTCAACAAATCGAGGATACTTATATTAATATAGTAAAAGAAGTAAAAAAACAAGTTACAATTCCGGTTTCGGTTAAACTTGGACCATATTTTACAAATACCATGGCAATAGCCTTTCGTTTAGCTGAAGCTGGTGCAGATGGCTTAGTGCTGTTTAACCGTTTCTACAATCCTGATATTGATATTGCTTCTTTAAAGGTTGTTACCGACAATGTTTTTTCGAGTCCGGATGAGAAATCAATTGCTCTGCGCTGGATTGCATTGTTGAGTGCTAATGGTCTGCCTGCAGATATTGCAGCTTCAACCGGTATTCATTATTCAATCGGCGTTGCAAAACAATTGCTTGCAGGAGCAACAGTCACTCAGATATGTACCACGCTTTACCAAAATGGCATACCTTATTTAAAAGAGATTGTAAAAGGTCTTGAGGAGTGGATGAAAAAACATGGATACAAATCAATCGACGATTTTAGGGGCTTGGTAAATAAATTGCCCGAAAATACTGCTGGCTTCGAAAGATTACAGTATATGAAAAAGAATTTTGATTAATTGCCGCAAGGCCCAGCCAAATTATATGAGTGGTATCCCGGCATCGTTTCAGTTGTCGGGATATTTTTTTATACGCTCATTACCGGCAACGGATCGGGCTGTATTTCCTGACGACGGATTTTTGCTTATCTGCCCGCCAAATTGTCGTAATTTCGTCACCAATTTTTGAATAGCCTGAATCACTTAATTATCATATGAATTACCTTTCCGTTGAAAATATTTCAAAATCTTATGGAGACAAAACTCTTTTCACCAAGTTGAGTTTTGGTATTTCCAAAGGCGAAAAGACAGCTTTAATTGCTGTGAATGGTGCCGGAAAAACTACTTTGATGCGCCTTTTGATGGGAAGAGATGAACCCGATAGTGGTATTATAACTTTTGCAGATGGTTTACGCTTGGGTTTTCTTGAACAGCATCCCAAATTTGACGAAGAGCTTTCAATCGAAGCGCTGATTAATAGCGCGCACAATATTGTATTGAAAACTATTCGCGAATATGAGTCTGTTTTGGCGGCACAGCATGAGTCGGGCAGTATGGAAACGCATCAACAGCTTGAGTCTGTTACTGTCCGGATGGATGCATTACACGCCTGGGATTACGAACGGAGGCTGAAAGAGATGCTCACAAGATTTGAACTGACAGACATGAGCCAAAAAATAAGCTCACTTTCAGGAGGTCAGATAAAAAGGCTTGCCCTTGCTATGTTGCTGCTTGATGAACCTGATTTGTTGTTGCTTGATGAGCCAACAAATCACCTCGATATTGCTATGATTGAGTGGCTTGAACGTTATCTTAAGCAGGCCAATATCACACTTTTAATGGTAACGCACGATCGTTATTTTCTGGACAGGGTTTGCAACAATATTCTTGAACTTACTTTTGGAACGCTTTACCATCATAAGGGCAATTTTTCTTATTACCTCGAGAAAAGTGCAGAACGTGAAGCTGCAATGCGGGTTGAATTAGAAAAAGCTGGTCAACTGCTTAAGCAGGAGACAGAATGGATGCGCCGTATGCCGAAAGCAAGAACAACCAAATCGAAAAGTAGGATAGACGCTTTTTATGAGTTAAAGGAAAAGGCTGGAAATCACAGAATTCAGCAGCAATTGCAACTGCAGATTGCAATGAACAGAATGGGCAGCAAGATCCTGGAGATGCGCAATGTTCACAAGAAATATGGTGATATTGTCATACTTGAAGGTTTTGATTACATGTTTACCAAAGGAGAACGCATCGGAATTGTGGGTGATAATGGGGTTGGAAAGACGAGTTTTCTGAATCTTCTTACCGGCGCAGAAATTCCTGATAAAGGAAGGGTACTTCCCGGTGATACCATCGTATTTGGATATTATACACAGAAAGGAATTCAATTTAATGACGATAAGAAAATCATTGATGTTGTCAAAGAAATTGCTGATGTTGTTCCTTTGGGAAATGGCTTAACTGCAACAGCATCGCAACTTTTAACGCGTTTTATGTTTCCGCCTTCAATACAAAACCAACCGGTTTCGTTGTTGAGTGGCGGTGAAAAACGACGACTTTATTTACTTACTGTGCTTATTAATAATCCTAACTTTCTGATTCTGGATGAGCCAACCAATGATCTTGATTTATTAACACTTCAAACTTTAGAAGATTTCATTCAAAACTATCAGGGTTGTCTGATCATTGTTTCACACGACAGATATTTTATGGATCAGGTGGTAGATCAATTGTTTGTTTTTGAAGGCAGAGGTTTGGTCAAAGGTTTTGTAGGAAATTATACCGAATACAAGGAGGCCAGTGAGCTCAGGGAAAAGGAGCTAAAAGCTGCTGCAGCTGCTAAGTCAGTCAAAGTTGAACCTCAAAAAAACAACTCAGGTTCAGCCTCAAAGAAAAATAAACGCAGTTATAAAGAGCAGATGGAGTTTGAAGGTCTGGAAAAAGAAATTGCGGCATTTGAAGTTGAGAAAGCATCATTGGTCGTTAAAATGCATGATTCTACAATAAATTATCAGGAGATTGAGCAAGCCTCAAGGCGCCTCACTGAAATTGATGATTTAATGGATGAGAAAATGTTGAGATGGCTTGAACTTGATGAAATAGGCAACGATTCTTAAATAGAGTTGAAGAACAAGGTTGTTTTAACTTATTAGATATTAATGTTTTAAGAAACAAATTTATTATGGAAGCTTTTTTAAATGAGATTATTGAAAGCAATACCGTTTGGCTCCTTCAGGCTGATGACGGGCTTTTTGCTATGCTTGAGGGTGAGAATAAGGTTTCTTATTTGCCAGTCTGGCCAAATGAGAAGGCTGCAGCAGTTTCAATCCTTGATGAATGGAATGGCTACCAAACGGTGGGAATGGATTTGAAGGAATTTATCACATGGTTGAACGAACTTCAGGAAGATGAAATGTGGGTTGGCCTCACAACCGAAACTGACGGAAGAATTCTACCATTTGAGGCAGCTCAACTTCAGAAGATTATTCTTGAGCTGAGAAAAAAATAGGAAAGAATATAGTTTCTTTGTTTTTAGAAATTGCTGAAAAAAATGAACCCATTGCATTCTTGTATTTTTTTAACAAGAAATGCAATGGGTTTTTGATGCAATGTTTTACGCAAAGATTATACCGAAAGGAGAAATGTAATAGTCCAATTTTCGCTCACTCAATTGGCCTAACATTTCTAACCTTCGGCATTATACCATGACAGCTTTTGGTTTCATTTATAATTCGCTTTGGTATTATTTGATAAGTCACTGCTTATTTTTTAATAATTTTTGATTTTATCACATTTGAGGATGTCTTTACCAGCACATAATACATGCCTGATGGAAATTCACTGATATCAATCGTGAAGTTATTTTCTTTTTGGTTTGAGAGATCAATGCTTTGAATAAGTTGGCCACTAGAATTGTATACTTCCATTTTTAAAGCTACGATTCCCGACATTGTTTCTACAAGATATTGCCCTGTCCCAGGATTTGGTGAGATACTGATTTCATTTTTTACCTTGTAGTTATTGAGATCAGTAACCATTGTTACTGATACTTCCCAAACAAGATTTGTTGTCATATCTTCTGCCGTAACAGTGTAATTAACTGAGCCTTGTGAAAAATCTGTAATTGTTCCTGAGGCTGGATTAACTGTTGCCCCGTCTGAAACTGTTATTGCAGGAGTAAGTGCAGCCAAATTGCTTCCCTCAGGCATTAAAACCTCAACCAGCAGTGATTCAAGATTTATTGTTGTTTCACCTATTTGATTCTCTATGCTAAATGATAACATGTTAGCTTCGGTATTCGGTAAGTTCATAACACTTACAATCCAGGTTTTTACTTCAGTTCCGTTTTCAGCTGTTACGGTATAATTAACAGAACCCTGACTAAAGTCAACACTTTCGCCTGATGCCGGTATTATTGTTGCACCTGCAGATATTTCGATGACGGGTGAGAGGGCGGTTAGATTTTGACCATATTGCATTGTTACAGCCACAATTGATTGTTGCTGGTCAATGATGCTTTCCCCAACCTGATTCTCTATCATGAATGTCAGAATATTTGTTTCAGAATTTGGCATCGTCATCACAATAGCCGACCAAACTTGAGTATCAGTGCCATTTTCAGCAGTTACGGTATAATTTACTGCTCCCTGACTGAAATCAACACTTTCGCCTGATGCCGGTATTATTGTTGCACCTGCAGATATTTCAATGACTGGCGAGAGGGCGGTTAGATTCTGACCATAGGGCATCGTTACAGCCACAGTTGATTGTTGTAGGTCAATGATGGTTTCCCCAACCTGATTCTCTATCATGAATGTCAGAATATTTGTTTCAGAATTTGGCATCGTCATCACAA
>JAGXRB010000425.1 GCA_018336075.1 Bacteroidota bacterium | reverse complement strand
TGGTGGCAATGGCGGTGATGATGTTGGTGGTGATGGTGGCGGCGGTGGCGGTGGCGATGGTGGTGATGGCGGTGGTGATGGCGATGGCGATGGCGATAGCGTAAAGACGTTGCATGCAACGTCTCTGGCGGCCATCTCACCCAAATCAAATACCATTTCAACCATCATTCGTTCCTACAAATCGGCCGTAACCAGACACGCCAACCGTCTGGAATTTCCCAATGGATGGCAGGAACGTTTCCACGACCATATCATCCGCAATGATGCGGATTACCAACGGATTTCCAATTATACCAATTGTAATTTTAAAATGGTTTTTGGACCATTTTAAAATTTTACAATGGTAAATGCCGATGCTACATGAAAATAGTCCAATGATCCGCCAAAGGCGGAGAAATTGGACTATATTGAATGTGCAATCGGTATTACATTATCAGCAATCCTGAAAATTGGGAAAAAGACAAATTCAAATCAAACAAATGAAAAAATCCAATGCATATCAAGATTCCGGATTTGAATGCATTTGAAAAATCCGAAACAATTTTGTAACCCGGATCAATTTCCAAAATCAATACAGGTAATTGGTGTTTTCCACGGCTTTTTCGATCGGGTAATGACCAAAATAAACGTTGCCAAGATTGCCGTCAATGGCAATTTCGTCGCCTAAATTTATGATGTTTCCATCAAGTTGACATCTTTTGTTTACCTCATCTACGATCAGGTCGGTGCAGTTTACAACACAGATTTTTCCGAGCCTTACTGCCGTTACTGCTGCATGCGACGTGGCGCCGCCGCGTGCTGTCACTAGTCCGTCGCAGGCGAAAACCATTCCGATATCGTCGGGTACTGTATCAGGTCTGATGAGGATAACGAGTTTATCTGGCTCGCGCTTTCTCAGCATTTCCATATCTTGCTCGTCGAAGGCTGCAAGTCCGTTCATGGCTCCTCCTCCTATACCTATTCCACGGCCAAGAAGTTTCATTTCGTTTGGAGAAATTGTAAAAATGTCTGTCTCCTGACTTGGGCTCAAATCCTGATCCCTTATTTGGAGTATGTATAAATCTTCCGGGTTTTCCGATTCAAAGGTGAATTCTATTTCCTGTGGACTATAGCCCTGATTTTCGGTGAGGTCTGTTGCCAGATCATACAATCGTTTATAGATGGCCGGGTACATGGTTTGCAGCGATGGACCTTCAATGTTTGCCTGCGTGCGTTGGGTTTCGCTTACCGGCATAGGTTTTACAAGGCCTGCAACAATATCTTCGCCCTGACTGCGCAAAGTAAAGTCGCCGTAAAGATGCACTCCGGGCCTTTCGCGTTTGGGATTTTGTGTAAAAACAACGCCTGTCCCTGATTTGCTGCTGAGGTTGCCATAGATCATTTCCTGAACAATGACGGCCGTTCCCCAGTTGTCGGATATCTGCAAATGCCTGCGATAAACGAAAGCCCTTTCAGATGACCATGATTCAAAAACCATGTAAATTGTCTTTACAAGCTGCTCAAAGAGGTTTTCCTCAAAAAGAACATTGTAATCCCTCAAAACACCTCTGTAGGCAAGTGCGATATCGCGCATATCTTCAGGACTGAAATCGCCTTTTTGCTTTACCTGCAACCGTTTTTTAAAATCAATCATCACCGTATCAAAAACATCTCTTTCGATACCATGAACCATGCCCCAGCTTTGCAGGAGTCTTCTGTACGAATCCCAAACCGACCAATTGTATTTTTCCTGTTTGCCAATCTGCTCAACAATCTGCTCATTCAAACCAACATTCAGTATTGTATCCATGGCACCGGGCATTGAAATAGCTGTGCCTGAGCGCACTGAAAGCAAAAGCGGATTTGATGGGTCGCCATATTTCTTGCCACTTGTTTTTTCAATGCGTGCCAATTGTTTTCTGATAAGTTCATGCAACTCTTTGCGCAAAGCTGGTAGTGCCATGATCGTGCTGTTGCGCCTGAAAACCTCCGATGTAATTACAAAACCTGCCGGTACAGGAAAATTATTTAAAGTAAGATTTTTCAGGTGATAGGCCTTGCTTCCAAGAAAAACCTGATTGTCCATTTTTGGCGTGCGTTCATCCAGCGGGCTCACAACCATCTCACTGTTGTAGGACATGATATCGCTGATCAGATTGCTGTTGAGCCGGTCGGCCATGCTGCGCAACGACTGAAGGATGCGTGTCACAAAATTATCAAGCGGCTGCACCAGAAAAGCCTCAGCAATAACATCGCGGTGAAACTCTTCTGATTTTTTGCTGATAAACTGTATGTTTTCCTTTTCATTCAACTTGCTTTCAGGATCGAAAAGCTGCGGAACAACAATTTTCAGCGGATATTCATAAGATTTGAGGAAGTATTTGATGATGATACGTCTGACATCAATAGCCACAAACTGAAAAATATTGATGTACTGATCAAAGGAAAAACTGCGTGAAGTGAGACTGTATTTAAGCATCTGCAGGTTCGAGTTGAAGCTTTGGTTGGTGATACCATCAAGCTCAAGTCCTTCCCTGAAATATTCCAGAATGACATTGATTTCTTCGAGGGTTGTTGCCGAAATATAGTCAAGATTGATGCGTTCGACCACTTTTTCCATAAGCCGTGTTGCAACTTTTTCGAGCCGGAAAGTCAGTCCCAAAGCCTCAAACTTGTCCTCGCGATAAACACCATACATTGAAGGGATCCCAATTGCGATATGTCTTTTGTGGTAGATATTTTCCCAGCCTTCGCTTTCGGCCGGATTGAAAATGATCTTCTTCAGCTTGTTCATAAAGCTGTAAATAAGCTTCAGAGACCGTTTGAAGTCGTTGTTTTTAAGCGCCTTTTCAAAACGCTCAATCTCGTTTTCCTGAATAAATGGATATCGCTGAAGCAGTTGAATGATATTTACTGATTCGAAGGAATATTTTTCGCGCAGATGTGCATACAGACTATGGATGTCGTGCAATCTTTCTTTATCGCGTTGATTGTCGGCAGGAAGTTTACTCAGCAGACCGTCAAATGCTCCGGACTGCAGCATCAGCAGGCCTTCAGGATCTGAATTGTTAAGCTTGCACAATGCATGAACCATTTTATTTACAGGAGCAAACCATTCACTTTCCTTGTCGATGGCATCGTATACATTTTGAGGCAGATAAGGTCGTAATGCATCAAGATTTCCGTCATACCAAAAACGAAAAATGCGTACGGTAAGATCAATGAGGGTATTGTTACTTTCGGTATGTACCTGTTTGCGCAAAAAATGGATGAGTTTATCCTGACGGCCGGAAATTTCGTCCATGGTGGTGGTAACTTTCCGAATCTCTCCTTCAGCGCCTATTTCATTGAAAAATACCGGGAAAATCCGCGTAAGTTGTTTTACCTTTTTGTAGAAGGGTGCAATATTTGAATTCAGAATTTTTGTGATTTCTCTCTGAAAAAGATCTGTATCGCTGATGAAAATACCTCCAAGTTGCAGGTTCACAATCAATGCCGAAAGCAGTTTTTCCATCACCGACTGTGAATATTCAATCAAATGCAGCCAAACACGGATATTTTTGATGTGGTTTGTGTTGACGCTTAACTGCCAGTCTTCGTCAACAAAAACCATCCCCGGACTTACGAAACCAAATGCTATCAGCTTCTTTTCGAAGTGGTTGACCAGTTCCTTGTGTTCAGATGTATCCAGATCAATCACCTTCATGCCTAGCGTCTGAATAAAATCAAGCACAGCAGAAGTATGCTCAACACGCAGTTCTTTTGCCAGTTCAAATATAAGTTCGATGAAAGGCAATACCCCTTGCTCGTCGAGTTCATCTATTGTTTGCCTGATCAGCTTATCAAGATTCCATATCAGCCGTTCGCTGATAATTTTCATTCCGGGCAGATGCAGCAGATAGAAAACAAAGTGAAACTTTTTAATAAACTGATCAAGGAGTTCGGTCGAACCGGCAAAGCGTTCTGCAATATCGTCATAAACCGGCAGTATGGAAGTGAGATCGTCCCAGTCGTTCATTGTTTCAAGCTTCGACAGAAGTCCGTCAAAATAAGGCTTTCCAAGATGCGCCAGAATTGTTTCTCTGTCCTCGCCAAAAACATCTTTTTTTTCATCAATCCATTCTTCAATGGAGGAGCTGCTTTGCCAGAAAATATAGCATTCACGGAACACTCTTTTCGTCAGATCAAGCACTTGTGGCCCATAATCTTCACGGCGTGAAGCAGCCGGCAGATAGCGTACAAAAAATTTCGTTGAAAGAATAAAGCAATATGAATTGATGTTCAGCTTTTCGGAAAGCATCGAAATGCAATTGCCAACAAGTAGATGATGGGTTGGTTTTTGCTTCATCACAATCGACACAAACTCAAGCACAGTTTGAATAATCATCGTTGTGAGCGGCGTGTTTAATTTTTCGCCCAGCATCTTCTCAAGCATCGCCAGCGGTATGTGAAGGGCATCCGTTGGGATACTTTCTTTGGTATAAAACCAGAAATCTGTGATCAGGATTTCACGCAGCTCTTCAATCACAAATTTGCGGTTCGAAAGTGGGTGATGATACTCTGTAATGCAATCGTGTGCACGTTTTTTTATTCCAAAATATCCCTCAGAAAGCTGAATGAAACCGAGGTATTCATCAGGTATGTAAATATCTCTGTATCTGGTCTCTGCGAGGTTTGCTTCAAGTGCTTTTGATATGAAAGGCTCACTCATGAAATACTATTTATATTATAAGGTGTCGTTTTTTAGCGTAATTTTGAAGGTAAATTTAAGCATAAAAGCAAACGAATTAAGACGCATTTATTATAAACTTCTAAAAAGTATCAATTATGACAAAAATTAAAATTGCAATCAACGGTTTTGGCAGGATCGGAAGAAATGTCTTCAAGATTGTTCAGGAACGCAGCAATATGGAAATTGTTGGAATCAACGACCTTACCAGCACAAAAGTGTTGGCCCACCTTTTGAAGTATGACTCTACACAGGGAAAATTTAATGGCACTGTTGAATTTGACGAAAGTGCAATCATCGTGAATGGAAATCGTATTGCTGTAACAGCTGAACGCAGTCCGATCAACATTAAATGGGCTGTTACACCTGATGTTGTTGTTGAAGCAACCGGCATTTTCCGCTCAAAAGAAAGCACAAAAGGCGGTTATGGCGACCACTTGAAAAACGGAGCAAAAAAAGTTATTCTTTGCGTTCCTTCAAAAGATCAGATTGACGCAACCATCGTTCTCGGCGTAAACGACAACGACCTGAAAGATACAGATCAGTGTGTGTCCAATGCAAGTTGCACCACCAACTGTCTTGCACCTGTTGCAAAAGTTCTCAACGACCGTTTTGGTATTGAAAGCGGAATGATGACTACCATCCATGCTTACACCAATGACCAGGTGATTCTTGACGCTCCTCACGAAGATTTACGTCGTGCCCGCTCAGCAGCCTTATCTATGATCCCTACATCTACAGGCGCTGCAAAAGCAATCGGACTTGTTATCCCTGAACTCAATGGCAAACTTGATGGATTGGCAGTGCGCGTTCCCACACCAACAGGTTCACTTGTTGACCTTGTTGTAAACCTAAAAACTGAAGCTACCAAGGCTCAAATCAATGCCGCCATGAAAGAAGCTGCCGAAGGCCCGATGAAAGGCATTCTTGAATATACTGAAGATGAAATTGTTTCAATTGATATTGTACACAATTCTCACTCTTCTATCTTCGATGCCAAATCGACAATGGTAAACGGTAAAACTGCAAAAATCCTTACATGGTACGACAACGAATGGGGTTATTCCTGCCGTGTGGTTGACCTTGTTGACAAATTCAGATTATAAGAATTGATCAAAAAAAAAACGGCTTCAGAATCCTGAGGCCGTTTTTTTTTGATTTATATTTTTGCGATCTAACTGCTGCTTCTTGTGCTGTCCTGCTTGGTTTGACTTTTGGCAAGATCAATTTCATTCACCAATTCCAGAATTGCTTTTTGCTGCTCATCGACAATGATTTTAAACTGAGCCAAATATTTGTCATTTATCGGCAATGCAGGTGGCGATTCAACCTTCAGCGGATTTACAGGTTGTCCGTTTTTGAAAAATCGAAAATCAAGGTGTGGGCCTGTAGACAAACCTGTGCTTCCAACATAGCCAATAAGCTGTCCCTGTGAAACCCTTGAACCTTCACCAACTCCAGGAGCAAACTTTTGAAGGTGCATATAAGCAGTGGTGTAGGTTGCATTATGTTTGATATAAAGAAAGTTTCCGGCGCCTCCTTTCTGAAATCCTTTACGTGATACAACACCCTGACCAATGGCATAAACCGGTGTTCCGGCAGGGGCTGCATAATCAACACCATGATGGGGTCGGCTGTATTTCAGAATGGGATGGTAGCGGCTGTTTGTAAAATGTGAGCTAATGCGACTGTATTTTAAAGGTGCTTTCAGAAATGCGCGGCGAAGGCTTTGGCCTTTTTCATCAAAATAGTCGCCTTCACCGTCTTGCTCAAAATAGTAGGCAAACTGGTCTTTTCCATAATGATTGAAGCGGGCTGCAAGTATTTTCCCAACGCCTACAGGCTTATCATCAATATATTTGCGTTCATAGATTGCCTCAAAACGGTCGTTTTTCTGAATTCCGAAAAAGTCGACAGTCCATGCATAAATATCAGACATTTTTATAGCAAGATCAGGATCATATCCATTACCAACCAAAGCATTCCACAGCGATGAGTTGATTATACCATGGGCAGTTTCAATGCGGGTTTCTACAAGTTTTTGACCCCTGTAGGCATAGATTGAATCAGACAGACTGTAAACAACATAGTCAGCATTGCTGATTTCATACACAAAAAACATTGGTGTTCGCAAACTGTCGTTGCTGAGCATCATGAAATAATTATTTCCGGCTCTTATCCGGCGAACATCAAAAGTATCTTTAAAGTTGCGGGTGAGATGATCAATTGTGGGATAGCTGACATTGTACTGCAACAGCAAGTCTGCTAAAAACTGATTTCTGCCAATTCTGTTCTGTATAACCTCCATCGAATCTACCACGATATCAAACAGATAGGTAGGTTCCGCCACAAAAGCTTCTTCCTCTGTCTCTGTTTCAGAAACACGGTTACAGTTGGAAAAAACAGCAATGAAAAGCAAAAATAAGAGAACAATTTTGAGCGGCTGTGGATGTAAAAGATGTGTAAGTCTTCGCATTGATATTGGATTATTATGCTAACAGTTTTAAATTGAGTGTTTTATTTCACCCCATGTCAAATTTAAGAACTGTCCACAAAAATAATAGAAATATAATATAATCAGCTATTTTGAAATTAAATTACAAAAATGACTGAGATAATTCATTTAAACCAACTGCCAATTTTGAAACTCTAATAAAAGCAGTTGTTAAAAAATATTGAAAATGCTGGTTTAGCAAGAAGGAGACCAGCATTTTTGTTGCGGGATCAAAATCAAGAATAAGAAAAAAAATCCTTTAATCAGATCAATATGCCTACATATTCTTAAGCGCATAATCCCGTCCGGCTTTCAGTGCGGCAAGATTCAATTCAACAACAGCATCTCCCTTACTTTGAAAAAGTTTTATTACACCTTTTTCTATGCTTTCAGGTTTTAGCCCAAGAAATGGAGCAGCAGCTCCTAAAACAATCATGTTGGCCGCTTTGATGCTTCCACAGTCTTTTGCCATGCCATCAGCATCAATGGTAATATACTTGGGTTGTTTCCAGATTTCAGTGAGTATCAGCTCGATGTCGGGATAATTGTTGATGTTGTTGTATGGGTTGATGCTGCTGATAATCCAACCATTTTCCTGCAGCAGCGGCAAGTATCGCAGCGATTCCATCGGCTCTATCGCAATAATCAGATCTGCCTTACCTTCGGGGATAAGATCGGAAGCAATTTCATCTGAAGAGAGCCTCAGATTCGATTGCACTGCCCCTCCCCTTTGACTCATTCCATGGACTTCGGCTTGTTTCAGGTGCAGCCCTTCTTCGAGCGCGGCAAGACCAATACAAGCAGCTATGCTAAGAATTCCCTGTCCACCTACTCCTGCCAGAATTATATCTTTTTTCATGATTTTGATTCAATTTGTTCAATAAAATTTTTTCTCGGTTCTCTATGCCTTAGCCTCTAATTCCTTGGCTTTTGCTTTCTGACGGATTTTCCTGTTAAGTGTCTGAATACACTCACGGCGCGGGATAATCACCGAAACTCCTTGATAAGCAAGTTCTTTTCTGATGATCTCAATATTTTCATCATGGTATTTGCGCAATGGTTTGATCACATGGATATGCTCTTCACTCACACCAACTCCACGGCAGATATCTTCGACTTTTCCGTAGGCAGACGAAGTTTGCCCGCCTGTCATGCCTGTTGTTGAATTGTCAAGAATCAATACTGTGATGGGCGAGTTGTTGTTTACTGCATCAAGCAGGCCAGTTATGCCGGAGTGTGTAAAGGTAGAATCGCCGATAGCAGCTACAGCAGGCACAAGTCCGGCATCGGCTGCACCAATCGCCATTGTGATTGAAGCGCCCATATCCACGCAACTGTTGATTGATTCGAGCGGTTCGAGTGCGCTGAGTGTGTAGCAGCCTATATCGCTGAAAACCCTTCCTCGGCCATATTCAAGGATTGCTTCATTGAGTGCTAGGAATGCATCACTGTGTGAACAGCCATCACAAAGTTTGGGTGGACGGTTTTTTACGAGTTCGGGAATGCTTTTTCCTTTTTCAACAGGCATATTCAATGCTATTGCTACAAGATTTGGGTTAAGCTCACCATCACGTGGCAAAGTTCCGTCAAGTCGACCCATCACCTTTTTGCCTTTATTGAGCATACCTCTCAGAAGTTCTTCCAAAATAGGATAGCCATCTTCGAGCACCAAAACACTGTCACATTCTGAATAGAGTTTGTTGACCATATCGAGTGGAACCGGATATTGACCAACTTTCAAAATCGGATGTGGAACTTTATGTCTCGGAAAGTTTTCGACAAGATAATTGTAGGCCAGGCCACAGGCAATTATCCCAAGACTTTTATCAGCAGCATCAATATAGGTATTGAAACCTGAGGTGGCAGCTTCGGCTTCAAGCTGGCTTTGTTTACCTAAAAGTTCACGGTATTGCTTGCGTGCGATGGAAGGTAAAAGCACAAACTGCCGCAGGTTTCCCGGAAGATGTAATTCATTTTGGTTTTTAGAAGGCTTTCTTGCCACGCCGGTGCGCGAATGTGCAAGTCGGGTTGTAATGCGCACTAATACGGGCACTTGCATCTTTTCTGACAGATCAAATGCATAATACATCATGTCGTAAGCTTCCTGCTGATTGGCCGGTTCCAGCATAGGCACAAAGGCGAATTTTCCATAAAAACGTGAATCTTGTTCATTCTGCGAAGAGTGCATCGATGGATCATCAGCGGCAATTATCACCAATCCACCGTTAGCGCCTGTGATAGCTGCATTCACAAATGCATCTGCAGCCACATTGAGTCCAACATGTTTCATGCAGACCAAAGCTCTTTTTCCGGCATATGACATTCCAAGGGCTGTCTCCATCGCCGTTTTTTCGTTGGCCGACCACAACGAGCGGATATTCTTTTCTTTGGCTTCCTTTGAAGCCTGCACATATTCCATGATTTCAGTTGATGGAGTGCCCGGATATGCATAAATGCCTGACATACCTGCATCGATAGCGGCTTGTGCAATTGCCTCATCTCCCAGTAGTAATAGTTTTTCCATGTTGGATAATGCTATATTGATAATGATATCTTATTTAATGTTACAAAAATAACAATTCGTCCTGAACCTGCAATCGATTGTGGTAAATCAGATCGTTTCTAAATAAGATTGACCCTGTTTGATGAATTCAGAAACCCTTCATTCAATGGTTAAACGAAAAATCCGTATGTTCGCAAAAATATCAAAATCTTGAATTTTCTTGCGCATGCTTATTTATCTGGTGATGACCCTGAATTGCTCTTTGGCAATTTTGTAGCCGATAGCATAAAAGGTAAAACACTGGAAACTTTCGCACCAAAAGTACGGGATGGTGTAATGCTGCATCGGTCTATTGATGCTTTCACTGATCAGCATCCGCTGGTAAGAGAATGCGTTGCGCTTCTTCAACCGACATTTCGCAAGTATTCCGGAGTTGTGGTCGATATTTATTTCGATCATTTCCTGGCACTTCACTGGCAAAAATTCAGCGAAACAGACCTCACCCAATTTGCTTCAGGCGTTTACCGTGTAATGATAATGCGCTTTGTGAATCTTCCGCCACGTTCTAAACGAATCATTCCCTGGATGATTGCACAAAACTGGCTGGTCGGCTATGCCAATCTGCGCGATCTGGACAGGGTTTTCAGAGGTATGTCGCGAAGAGCCCGCTTTGATTCCGGCATGGAAAACTCCGTTGGTTTTCTGATAGAAAACTATAGCTTTTTTGAAGAAAAGTTTTTAGCCTTCTTTCCTTTATTAATAAATCACAGCATAAGTTATCTTGCATATTACAACAGCAATATCAGAAAGTCTTCCTGAGCCCGGAGGATAAAAATTTTCAGTTTTCATTTTGAATGTACTCACTAAAATACGAATTCAGCTGACATTGCGTTTATCATTTTTTAAAAACAACTTTATTATTATGATAGCAGTCTTTTGTTTAGTTTTGAGCCTGCTTAAAAAACAATACTTACAATGAAGGATTTTGAAATCTCTCTCGAAGCGCGTGTTGAAATACTGAAAAAAGTGCAAGTTTTTGCAGAATTGGAGTCTGTTGCACTCAAAGACCTGGCAGCTATGCTGACCGAAAGGAAGACCAGAGCACAGGAACCGGTATTTAAAAAAGGTGATGAAGGTTATGAGATGTTTATTCTGGTTGAAGGCGAAGTAAGGGTTCACGATGGAAATCATGTTATCACCAGACTTGATAGTGGGGATGTTTTCGGCGAATATGCCCTTATTGATGAAGAAAGGCGTTCGGCATCAGTTACAACAGAGCGGCCATGCTCACTTCTTCAGTTAAGCCGCGAAGACTTTGTGCCTTTCATGCACAAAAATCCTCAGCTTTTGCTTGGAATGCTCCAAACTCAGGTTAAAAGGATGAGGGATATGAATGAACTTGAAGATAAACTTTCTAAAAGTTATCTCAAGATAAGCAAGCAGAAAGAAGAAATTGAGATACAAAATGCTGCTATAAAAGAGCAGAAACAGCTCGTTGAAACCCAAAACGCCCAACTCAGAGAACTTAATGACTACAAAAAACAACTGATGAGCGTTTTGATTCATGGCATGAAAAACCCGCTGACAAGTGCCATGATGATGACAGACATGCTCAGTCAACAAGCTGATCTGACGAAAGATTCACTCCAATACATCGATATCCTTAAACAGTCGATGCTGCGTATCGATGAGGTGTTTAATCAGATTATAAGGTCAAATCAGAAAGAGGAGCTGGAGTAGTCCAATCTGATAAAGACGCTAAAAAGCTTAGATTCCGTCAAAAATCCTCAAAAAATCAACTGACAATCGTAGCAATAATTCTTCGCTTTCCTGCAAAGTTTCTAAACTCACACAAATAGATTCCCTGCCATGTGCCAAGTGCCGGCATTCCGTTTACTATTGGAATGCTGATTGAGTTGCCAATAATTGAAGCTTTGATATGCGCCGGCATATCATCATCACCTTCGTAAATATGGGTATAACTTGGATCACGCTCCTTTACCAGCCGGTTGAAGTAATTTTCCAGATCTTCTCTAACTGAAGGATCGGCATTTTCATTGATTGTTATTGCCGCTGAGGTGTGCTGAATAAACAGGTGTAAAAGTCCGTTTTCTGGCACATTGCCGAGCTCATGGTGAATGAGATCAGTGATCAGATGAAATCCTCTTTTGAATGGAGGAAGGATAATTTGTTTGTTTGTTACCATAAAAAACTCCGGCAACTATTTAGTAATTGCCGGAGCGCAAAATTACAAACGGATTCTATTCGTCCTGCATATCTACAGTAAGATTTTTATCTCTGATGCCTGCCATTTCTTCCAGCATGTCTGTAGTCAATGACTTTGGTCTTTCAAGCGGATACAGTAAAGCTCTGTCCCATATTAGGTTAGCCACGATACCGATTGCTCTTCCAATACCAAAAAGAACTGTATAGAAGTCATATTCAGTAACGCCATAATGCCATTGAATTACGCCTGATTGCGCATCCACGTTGGGCCATGGGTTCTTGGCCTTGCCTTGTTCCTTAAGAATTGGCGGTACTACTTTATAGAGCAGGTCAACATATTTGAAAATTGGATCGTCTGTCAGATGTTTCAGACTGAACTCACGTTGAACCATATAGCGGGGATCTGTTTTACGCAAAACGGCATGGCCAAATCCGGGAATAACCTGTCCGCTGTGCAAAGTATCCCAAACATATTGACGCATTTCGTCTTCTGTTGGAATGTCGCCGCCCATTTTGTCCATCAGATCCTGCAGCCAGCGAAGCACTTCCTGATTGGCTAAACCGTGCAGAGGACCAGCCAAACCGTTGATCATGGCCGAAGTGGAGAGATAAACATCAGAGAGGGAGCTGCCAACCAAATGGGCAGTATGCGCACTTACGTTTCCGCTTTCATGGTCTGCATGGATAATAAAGTGCATACGTGCTACATCATCATAGGGTTTTGGTTTTCCCATCATATGTGCAAAGTTGGCACCAAAATCCAGATCCGGATTTCCGACAATGCGTTTTCCATCGCGGTAAAGTTTGGCATAAATATAACTGCCGATCTCGGGCAACTTGGCAAGCAAATTCAATGAGTCTTCATACATCGGATCCCAATACTCATTTTTGCTAATGCCTGCTTTATATTTTTTGGCAAAAAACGACTCGCGTGCCATGGCAAGAATTGCCGATGAAAACATCGCCATAGGATGACTACAGCAAGGCCAGGCGTCAATCACTTCGTAAACATAACGTGGAAGTATTCTCCTTTTTGAGAATTCGTCAACCAGATCATTGACCTGGGAGGCATTTGGAATTTCTCCTGTTAGCATCAAATGCAGCAAACCTTCAACATAAGGCATTTCTGCATTTTTTGGTTTTGGAAGCAATTCAAAAACTTCGGGAAGGGTGTAACCGCGATAACGGATTCCTTCATTTGGATCAAGGTAGGAAATGTCGGTTACAAGGCATTTAATTCCGCGCATACCGCCGATAATCTGACCGATGGTTACTTTGTCTACAACAGTATTTCCATACTCCTCAAGAAGCCTTTTCGTGCGTGGTCTCCAGTCTTCAATTTTTTCTCTTAAAATACTTTTCAGATTTGACATATGTTATAAGTTTTGATTTAATTCTTTGATAAACGTGCACTCAATTCAGCGTTGATAGCTTCCAGAAACTCCTCTGTATAAAGGTAATGCTCTGGCTTAAGGTTATTGCCGTGAATGAGCAGCGCCAGGTCTTTGGTCATTTTTCCAGATTCGACGGTATCTATGCACACTTTTTCAAGTGTTTCTGCAAAGCGGACAAGATCTTCGTTCTGATCGAGTTTTCCACGATGTGCCAGCCCTCTGGTCCATGCAAATATTGACGCGATAGGGTTTGTAGAAGTTGGATTTCCTTTCTGGTGTTCGCGGTAATGCCTTGTAACCGTTCCATGTGCTGCTTCAGCTTCAACGGTTTTCCCGTCAGGAGTGATTAATACTGAAGTCATTAAACCAAGCGATCCAAAGCCTTGAGCCAATGTATCTGATTGCACATCGCCATCATAATTTTTGCAAGCCCAAACAAACTTTCCACTCCACTTCAGTGCTGCAGCTACCATATCATCGATTAAACGATGCTCATAAACGATTCCTTTTTCCTCAAATCTTGTCTTATAGTCATTTTGATAAATCTCTTCAAAAATATCCTTGAAGCGTCCGTCATAACGTTTCAATATGGTGTTTTTTGTAGAGAGATAGAGTGGCCAGCCTTTTGTGAGTGCCATATTGAAGCAGGCGTGTGCAAAACCTTTGATTGAAGGATCGGTATTGTACATTGCAAGGGCAACACCATCTTCTTTGAAGTTATATACTTCAAAATGCTGAACCTGTCCGCCATCCTCAGGGGTAAAAGTAATTGTCAGCTTACCTTTTCCTTTTGTTACAAAGTCGGTAGCTCTGTATTGGTCACCAAAAGCATGTCGTCCTATTACGATAGGATACTTCCAGCCAGGCACCAGCCTAGGGATGCTTTTGATGAGAATTGGCTCACGAAAAACTGTTCCATCCAGAATATTCCGGATCGTTCCGTTGGGCGACCTGTACATTTCCTTCAACCCGAATTCTATGACGCGGTTTTCGTCAGGAGTGATTGTTGCGCATTTAATACCAACGTTGTACTTCAGGATTGCCTCAGCAGATTCAACAGTTACTTTATCGTTTGTGGCATCACGGTGCTCCATTCCAAGATCATAATATTTTATGTCGAGGTCAAGGTAAGGAAGGATTAGTTTTTCTTTGATAAATTTCCAGATGACCCTTGTCATTTCATCGCCATCCAACTCTACCACAGGGTTGGCTACTTTGATTTTCGTCATGTTTATTTTTTAGCTTTAAATGTTTGTAGTTACATACGTTTATGCATGCATAATTTCGATCGATAAAAATACAAAAATCTTTGACAAAACATTCTGCTTACACTGTTTCAGAGTTATTTTTATTTTTGTCTAAATAAGTCTGCTATTTTTACCTTAAAAAATGTAACCAGTTAAATATATTTGCGTCAGTTAATCAGGTAATTTTGAAACAAATAAATATTTATGATAAACACATCGACTTTTTATCGCAGCAGCAGCAATAAAGTTGTTGCGGGCGTTTGTGGCGGTCTTGCCGAAAAACTTGTTATTGATCCGGTAATAATTAGGTTGGTATTTGTTTTGTTGGCAGTTTTTGCTGGCGGAGGTATTCTTGCATACATCATTCTTTGGATTGTTTTGCCGGAGCGCCCCTGGACAGATGCTTATACAAGTAGCAAAAGCAAAGAAACGTCATCTGAAAACCCCGGAGAAAATCAAAGTTGGCAAGCTCAGGATATTCCCAACAAGGAAAATCCGATTCCAGATCCCAATGCAAGCAAAACTCAACTTATTGCAGGCACAATACTCATTGCACTCGGAGGATTGTTTCTGATTGCAGCATTTATTCCACGCATCAATGTTTATGATTTATGGCCGGTTGCCTTAATTGTCATCGGGCTCTTTATTCTTCGTCCTACAACTAAATTTTAATTATTCAATACCATGAAACATCAAAACATATTTTGGGGCACTTTACTCGTTACCCTGGGTACATTGTTGCTGCTCGACCGCACCGGGGTGTTCTATTTCAACTGGTGGGCTTTTGGAAAGCTTTGGCCTTTTCTTTTAGTGCTTTGGGGCGTTTCAATACTCCCTGTCAAAGGAGCTGTAAAAATTGTTCTTGCATTAAGTGTGGCTGCATTGAGTGTATTGATGTACTCCAATTATTCGCCTGCCAAGTCAGAAAGGGGAACTACATTTAAGTACCGGTTTAATGACGATGACGAAGAGGATGATTATTCAACCGACCAGATTTTCACTGAAGTTTATGATGAAACAACCATTAAGGCTATGCTCGACATGGATGCCGGCGCTGGTGTTTTCAAGCTCAGCGGAACTACCGGCGAATTGCTTTTTGCAGAAAACAAAGGCAGAAACGTGCAGTTCGATTTCAAGGTTGAAGAATTAGATGGGCTTTCAAAAATCAGCATCAACCAGCAGTCAGATTTCAAGATTGGAAAGAATAACAAAGGCAACCGTTTCAATCTTATGTTGAATCCCAATCCGGTCTGGTCGTTTGATTTTGATATCGGCGCTGCGGAATTCGACTTCGATTTTACTGACTTTAAGGTTGAAAAAATTGATATTGATGGCGGTGCTGCCTCAATTAAAATAAGGGTTGGCGATCTTTATCCCGAAACCCAAATGACCATCAACGCCGGTGCATCATCTATCAGGATCGATATTCCTCAAAATGCAGGATGCAAAGTTGAAGGCACTACAGTATTATCAAGCCGCAATATGCCTGGCTTTGAAAAGGTCTCAAAGGGCCATTACGAAACGCCTGATTTTGAAAATTCAGCACAAAAAATCTACATTCGTGTCGACGCTGCAGTTTCAAGTTTCACAGTGCGAAGAGATTAGAGGATATAAACAGTTCTTTTTGGATATCTTTTTTTTGGATATTAGTGCTGCCAGCGAAATTACTTTTTGCTGGCAGTTTTTTTGTCTACAGGCTATATATCTGCTTGATAAAATGTGTTTGAGCAGCATATTTCCTGGTTTTTATGACTATATGACAAAAAATGCTGACTGGCATATTTTTTGAGCGATCAATTACCTGCTATGGAATACAAAGATTACTACAAGGTTTTAGGTGTTGACAAAAATGCCAGTGCGGACGAAATCAAGAAAAAGTACCGCAAACTGGCTGTGCAATATCATCCTGATAAGAATCAAGGTAATAAAGCTTCGGAGGAAAAATTCAAGACCGTCGCAGAGGCTTATGAAGTTCTTGGCGATCCTGCAAAGCGCAAAAAATATGATGAACTGGGTTCAAACTGGAAACAATATGAGCAAGCAGGATTTTCAGGAAACAATTCAGGCAGACCCGGATTTGGCGGAGGTCAGGAAAGATATGAAGAGTTTTTTGGGGGTTCAAGTGGTTTCTCTGATTTCTTTGATGCTTTTTTTGGTGGCAGCGGTTTTAAGCAGCAGGGAAGAACGGTTGCCAAACGCGGTCGCGACCTGCATGTAGCGACACAGCTTACGCTTAAAGAAGCTTTTGAAGGCACTGCAAGAATGTTGCAAACGGAAGAATCAACAATTAAAGTCCCAATCAATCCGGGGGTTCGTGACGGACAGGTATTGCGCTTGCGCGGTAAAGGCCAGAAAGGGATGCATGGAGGCACCGATGGTGATCTGTTAATAAAAATTGAGCTTTTGCCCGATAAAATTTTTACAAGAAACGGCGATGACCTTCTGATGATTGTTGATTTAGATTTTTATACCGCTGTTTTGGGAGGAACAATAGCTATCCAAACCCTTGGCAGTAAAAAAAACATACCCATAAAATCCGGAACACAAGACGGCAGTTTACTCAGGCTAAAAGGGCTCGGAATGCCGGTTTTCGGAAAAAATGAACATGGCAATCTGCTTATAAAAATAAACATCATCATTCCTGAAAAAATTAGCCAAGATGAAATTGCACTGATTGCAAAAGCAGCAGCAATAAGAGGATAAAAATCTTTTTCCGTTGACTTTTTCAATTGTGCTTATAACATTTTTAATGCCCTCTGTTAAGGTAGTTTTTCTTTACTTTGCACGTTTATTTCCGTTTTCGGAATCATTTCCGACAAATATTTGTTTAATGCACATTACGTCAACAATATAAAAAATGAAATACTTTACTTCTGCATTTTTTTATGCTGCCTTTGTTTTTACATTTATTTTGAGTTCAACAGTAGCTTTTTCGCAGGATGCAGGTATCCGTGGATTTGTTTATGAAGAAAAAAGCGGTGAACCTGTTCTTTTTTGCAACGTTTATCTTGAAGGCACAAACTTTGGCGGTTCTACAGATATTAATGGCTACTTCAGCATCACCCGTCTTCCTGAAGGCCGCTACACACTCATTGTTTCGTACCTTGGATTCGACACCATCCGGGAAAGCATACAACTCAGAAAAGGAGATGTACTTAATAAAAGATATAATCTAGCTGAGTCTTCGATAAGCCTTGGAACTGTAAACGTTACTGCCGATCGCATTGAAGCACTAACCGAAACCAAAACTTCGGTAATTAACCTGACACCTAAAATTCTTAAAAAGATTCCAACAATCGGAGGTCAGTCAGATCTTGCCCAATACCTGCAAGTACTTCCAGGCGTGATATTTACAGGCGATCAGGGAGGTCAGCTCTACATCCGTGGTGGATCACCCATACAAAACAAGGTTTTGCTCGACGGCATGATTGTTTACAATCCTTTTCACTCCATTGGTCTGTTTTCGGTATTTGACACAGATATCATCCGCAATGCTGAGGTTTTTACAGGCGGTTTCAGTGCCGACTATGGCGGACGAATTTCTTCTGTAATGGATATCACAACACGTGATGGCAACAAAAATCATATCGCAGGAAAGGTTGGCGCAAGTACTTTTGGTTCAAAATTGATGCTGGAAGGCCCTCTGGTGAAAGCGAAAAATCCGCAGTCGTCAAGTTCATCTTTTATTTTCTCAGTAAAAAACTCCTATCTCGAACAAACAAGCAAATCGCTTTATTCCTACATCGACGACAATGGACTTCCTTTCAACTTCCTCGATCTTTATGGAAAAGTTTCAATCAATGCTGCTAACGGCAGTAAAATAAATTTCTTTGGCTTTAATTTTACTGACAACGTAAATAATTACAAAGCCCTCTCCGACTTCAGCTGGAATTCTTTTGGCGGGGGTTCCAACTTTCTGATTATTCCTGGAAAATCCCCTGTTATCATCGAAGGCAATATGGCTTATTCTTCCTACGAAACCAGACTTTCGGAGCAGTCCTCACCCGACAGATCAAGTGCTATCAACGGCTTCAATATGGGTTTCCATTTCACTTATTTCCTCGGAAAAGATTTGTTCAAATACGGCGTTGAAATTTTAGGTTTTAAAACAGAATTCAATTTCACCAATGGGGTTGGAAGGGTGATTCAACAGATTGAAAACACTACTGAATTGGCGGGATATGCGCGATATAAAGGCAGCTATGGCAAACTTCTCTTCGAACCAAGTTTTCGCGTTCAATGGTATGCCTCACTGGCAAATATTTCTCCTGAACCACGCCTTGCTATGAAGTATATTCTGAGTGATAATTTGCGTTTAAAATTTGCCACAGGCATTTATTCACAAAACCTTATCGCCGCCAATAGCGACCGCGATGTTGTGAACCTTTTTTACGGCTTTTTATCAGGGCCTGACAACCTCCCAAAAAAATTCGATGGTGATGAAATTACCGATAAGCTTCAAAAAGCAACACATTATATATTAGGCCTGGAAATAGATCTGAGCAGAAAAGTAAACCTCAATATTGAAGGCTATCTCAAAGATTTTAATCAGCTGACCAATCTGAACAAAAACAAACTTTACGACGAAAGTACTGCTCCATTTACGATTCCGGATATGCTAAAAAAGGATTTCATCATCGAAAAAGGGAAAGCTTATGGCATCGATCTGGCATTGAAATATGAATCCAAAAGTCTTTATTTGTGGGCCGTATATTCATTGGGTTTTGTGACAAAAACTTTTGAAGAAAGACCCGGCATACTTTACACCTACAGACCCCATTACGACAGAAGACACAATGCCAACATCATCCTTTCCTACACTGCAGGCGATCGCAAGCAATGGGAATTTGGCACACGCTGGAACTTTGGAAGCGGATTCCCTTTCACACAGGTTCAGGGCTATTATGAATATTTGCCATTTAACGATGGTGTAAATTTTGATTACACCAATGCCAATGGTCAGCTGGGTATCATTTATGGTGAACTAAACAAAGGACAGCTTCCAACGTATCATCGTCTGGATGTGGATGCAAAGCGACGTTTCTTTTTTAGCGAAAGAACTGAACTGGAAATCAATTTCAGTCTCACAAATATCTACAACCGCAAAAACGTGTTTTATGTAGATCAGATAACCAATGAGGTTGTCAGCCAATTACCCTTGATGCCCAGTTTGGGAATGACCCTTACTTTTTAAATGAATAATAACTGTTTTAATTAATAATCAAATCGATTCTTCATGAAGAAAACTATTTCAACTTTAGGTTTGTTGCTTTATATAGCACCTGCCATTGTAATACTAAGCAGTTGCAGTCAAACACAAAAAAAAGAAATGAATCCACCTGTTGCAAAAAAAATCCCACACGAAATGACCATGCATGGTCATACAAGAGTTGATAATTATTACTGGTTGAATCAGCGTGAAAATGCTGAGGTAATTGCCTACTTGGAAGCTGAAAATACTTTCACAGATGAGTACATGGCACATACGGATGAGTTTCAGCAGAAACTTTATGACGAAATGCTTGGGCGTATTCAGCAAACCGACATTTCTGTTCCCTACAAACAAAACGGATACTACTATTACACACGTTTTGAAGAAGGCAGCGAGTATCCAATTTATTGCCGCAAGAAAGATAATCTGGAGGCAGATGAGGAAATCTTACTGAACGGAAATGAAATGGCTGAAGGATATGCTTATTTCCAGATAGGTGGATTGCAGATGAGCAGTGACAACAATCTTTTGGCATATTCAATCGATACGGTAAGCCGCAGACAATACACATTGTATATTAAAAATTTGACTACCAACGAAATATACACAGATGCAATTCCCAACACTTCGGGAAATATGGCCTGGGCCAATGACAACAAAACACTTTATTACAGCATTAAGGATGAAACTTTGCGTCCACATAAAGTTTTAAAGCACAACCTTGGAAGTTCACCTTCAGAAGATAAGGAAATTTTTCACGAGGCTGATCCGACATTTTATGCCTTTGTTTACAAAACAAAATCGATGGACTATATTGTCATAGGTTCAACGAGCACCATGTCTGCTGAATTTCGTTTTCAGGAAGCCGGCAAACCTGAAACACCATTTAAACTATTTCAGGAAAGACAAAGAGACATGCTTTACAGCATTGACCATTTTGCCGATCATTTTTATATCAGAACCAACCTCGATGCCCAGAATTTCCGTTTGATGAAAACGCCTGTTGTAAACACAGAACTCGTTAACTGGACAGAAGTTATACCACACAGAACAGATGTTCTGCTTGAAGATTTTGATGTTTTTTCAAATTATCTTGCACTGAGTGAACGCAAAGAAGGCCTGATCAATGTACGTGTTAAATCATGGGATAATGTAAATGATTACTACCTTGATTTTGGCGAACCAACTTATATGGCTTATCTCTCAACAAACCTTGACTTTAACACAGATAAACTGCGCTACGGTTACACTTCGCTTACCACACCCAATTCTGTTTTTGAATTTGATATGACAACCAAGGAAAAAACCTTACTCAAACAACAAGAAGTTCTGGGTGGATACAATCCTGATGGGTATCAAAGTGAGCGCATTTATGCAATCTCACATGATGGCACAAAGGTTCCTATTTCAATCGTTTACAAAAAGGGAATTAAAATGAACGGCCAAAATCCTTTGGTTCTGTATGGCTATGGTTCTTATGGCGCCAGTATGGATGCCTATTTTTCATCTTCAAGATTAAGTCTGCTCGACAGAGGTTTTATCTGGGCTATCACACATATCCGCGGAGGAGAAGAATTGGGCAGACAATGGTATGAAGATGGAAAACTTCTTAACAAGAAAAATACCTTCCATGACTTCATCGCTTGCGGAGAGCATCTTGTTGCACAGAAATATACCAATGCCGATAAAATGTTTGCAATGGGTGGAAGTGCCGGCGGCTTGTTGGTTGGTGCAGTCGTTAATATGCGCCCTGACCTCTGGAAAGGCATCGTTGCGCAAGTTCCATTTGTGGATGTTGTAACAACCATGCTCGACGAAACCATTCCACTTACAACAGGGGAATATGATGAATGGGGCAATCCAAATGAAAAAGAATATTACGACTATATGTTGTCTTATTCGCCTTATGATCATGTTGAAGCAAAAGATTATCCTGCAATGCTTGTTACAACAGGTTTACACGATAGTCAGGTGCAATATTGGGAACCTGCAAAATGGGTAGCCAAACTTCGCGAAGTAAAAACAGACAATAATACCTTGCTCCTTAAAACCAATATGGATTTCGGTCATGGAGGTGCTTCAGGGCGTTTTGAGCGATTAAAAGAATCAGCGCTTGAATTTGCCTTTATGCTCAATGAGCTCGGGATTAACAAATAACAATAAAAACCCGTTCGCTCACCGGACGGGTTTTTTTTATCAATTTTGTGTTCAAATTAACTAAATCGAAATGTTTGACAAAAGCACCACATTAGAGCAACTTAATGCTGTAAATAAAAATACATTGATGGAGCAAATTGGCATTGAGTATCTTGAAGTAACAGAAGGTTACCTGAGAGCCAGAATGCCCGTCGACAACCGTACCCGTCAGCCAATGGGATTGCTGCATGGTGGCGCAAGTCTGGCGCTGGCTGAAACTGTGGGAAGTTTTGGTTCTGCGCTGCTGGTTGATCTGAAAAAAATCGATGTACGCGGTGCCCATATGAGCGCAAACCATATTCGTTCAGTCAAGGATGGCTGGGTTTTTGCTGAAGCAAGAATTATGCACAGAGGAAGAAATACCCATGTGTGGAATATTGATATCCTCGATGAGGAAGGACAATTGGTTTCGTCGTGCCGGTTAACCAATTTCATACTTCCAAAGTAATACTTTAGCATTGCAGTAATGACACTTACAAGTGCTTTTAAACACTTTCTGGATGAAAGAATTCCGTTTGTAAGCTATCGGCTGCCTTCAGAGAAAGAGCCGGTAAGCCTTGTGGGCGGAGTGTTTTCAGATAAACTTCCAGCCCACAAATATCCTTTTTTTGTATTCGCTCCTTTTGATTTAACAAAACAATACAAGGTTCAGTATTTTTCTTTTCAGAAAAAATTTGAAGGATTTAATCCTGAAGGGTTAAAGCAATTTCAGTCAACAACAAAACCTGAGATCGTTTCAACTTTTATGGAACCTCCGATAACCGGTTTTGAAGAATTCGCCGAACAAGCCTCATCAATTATCAGTCTTTTAAAGCAAGGCTCATTAAACAAAGTTGTTTTGTCAAGGGTTATCCGCAATGAAACGCAAATCCCCTTGAATACCGCTGAAACATTTGTTGCTTTATGCAAAAAATACCCGGAGGCTTTTGTCTATATTTTAAGTGATGGAGAAAACCAACATTGGTTGGGTGCTAGTCCGGAAACACTTTTGCAGGTAAAGGATGGCACAGGGATGACAATGTCACTGGCTGGCACGCAAGCAACAGGAAACAAAGAAAATAAAGATATAATCTGGGAACACAAAGAGACAGCCGAACAAAATTTTGTTACTGATTACATCTCAGAAAAGCTTCGAAACTTTGGTGCAACCGATATTCAAAAATCTGAAACAGAAACAATTTTTGCGGGAAAAATTGCCCATCTAAGGACAAAGTTTTCGTTTAAAATGGCCGAAGAATCAAGCATTTTAGATCTTGCCCAAAACCTTCATCCAACACCTGCTGTTTGTGGAACGCCGGCTGAGAAGGCAATAGAAATAATAAGAAAAACGGAAAAGCATGATCGCGCCTTCTATGCAGGATATTTGGGAATGATCGAAAATGAAGAGAATGCACAAATTTTTGTCAATTTGCGCTGTATGCAAATCTGGAAAAATTATGCCTATTTATATGTTGGTGGCGGATTGACGGCAGAATCAGACATCAAAAAAGAATGGGAAGAAACTTTATTAAAAGCCGAAACTTTATTGGCTGTAATAGCAAATAATTCGTGAATTTTGCATCATGATACATGACAAAACAGGCTTACTCCATTTAGCTGAAATGATGGTTCAACGAGGCATCAAAACCCTCATAAATTCACCTGGTTCGCGCAACGCACCAATTGTGACTGTTTTCTGCGGGCATAAGGATATCAATTGTCTTTCTGTCGTTGATGAACGGAGTGCTGCTTTTTTTGCGCTTGGCATGGCCCAGCAACTCCGTCAACCAGTTGCAATAGCATGCACTTCCGGCTCTGCGGCTTTAAATTATGCACCCGCA
>JAGXRB010000424.1 GCA_018336075.1 Bacteroidota bacterium | reverse complement strand
TTTTAAAAGAGATATTTCGTTGGTGGTCAGGATTTAATAAAATTAAAAAAGAGGAATTGAGACTAGGTTTTTTGGGAGCGAAGAATTAATTTTGGTTCGCGGATTAAACAAGCTTAAGACAAAATTTGATCAGCGACAAGCACCAGGAAATAGTTCAATGGAATTGAAACAAAGAAAAGATTAAACGGATTTGAACACGACACAACATAAAACGAGTACGGAGGTCAACAACGCCTATATGCCATATGCCTGCCGCAGGCGCAACACAGGCAAACGGCACATAGGCTGGGCGTTGACCTCCATGTCAGTCGTGTTTTTAAAAGAGATATTTCGTTGGTGGTCAGGATTTAATAAAATTAAAAAAGAGGAATTGAGACTAGGTTTTTTGGGAGCGAAGAATTAATTTTGGTTCGCGGATTAAACAAGCTTAAGACAAAATTTGATCAGCGACAAGCACCAGGAAATAGTTCAATGGAATTGAAACAAAGAAAAGATTAAACGGATTTGAACACGACACAACATAAAACGAGTACGGAGGTCAACAACGCCTATATGCCATATGCCTGCCGCAGGCGCAACACAGGCAAACGGCACATAGGCTGGGCGTTGGGTTTCATGCTAAACAAACAGTAGACACTAATATTAACTTAATAAATGATAGACCAATGAAAAATCTTTTAAAAAACGTTTCAGTATGGATTTTGGCTGTTTTTATTCTAACAGCCTGTGGTAACATAAGTGAAAAAGTTGAAAAAAAACTTAACGACTTGCAAGACAAAGCTGAATCTTTAGATTCTTTGCTAAATAAAGAAGTTGATAAGGTTTTAACTCTTGACTCACTAATTAATTTCGAAAGTGACAAAGTAAAAAAACTTGATTCATTAATTAATAAAACATCTTCAAAACTTGACTCTATTTCAAATGAGAAGATTAAACTTTTTGAGAAAATTATTAAATAAAAAAGGAGTAATACTATGAAATGTCCAAATTGTAATGTTAACCTCGTAATGACAGACCGAAGCGGTATCGAAATTGACTACTGTCCAGATTGTCGTGGTGTTTGGCTTGACCGTGGAGAACTTGATAAAATCATTGAACGTTCTTCACAAAACATCAAAAATGTGCAAAACGATAACTATTCAGATAAACAGCGATATCCAACTGAAGGAAACTTTCAATACAGAAAGAAAAAAGGATTGTTGGGCGAATTGTTTGATTTTTAGTGAAACTAGATTGTTTTATATCTGCTTAATTGGAAAGACAGAAAATAAGCACGAAAACCCAACAAGCAATATAGCCAATGGCGGTCTAAGTGGCAGTTTGAAGCATTCTGCCCCGCACTAAGGTTTGTAGCGGTGGATAGTGACGAAGCCCGAAATCCGCCACTGGCCATATTGCCAGCCGTTACCCAACATAATGACCCGTCCTAAAATAGGCTGACCTAAAAAAATGAAAAAACACCTTTTCTCCAAATTTAATCCAAAATTTCATCCTTGTTTTGTATAAACTAACTTGAAATGAAAGTACTAATAGTTGAAGATAATCTGACTCTACTTGACTCAATTTCCTCATCTCTGATAGGAGAAAAATTCTTATGTGAAACATCTGCTGATTTTGACACTGCACATGAAAAAATATTTTTGTATGAATATGATATTGTGATAGTAGATATAAACTTACCGGGTGGTTCTGGTCTTGAAATCATAAGAGAATTGAAAAAAAATAACTCTAAAACTGGGGTAATAGTAGTTTCGGCTCGTGATTCATTAGACAATAAAGTTGAGGGACTAGAGTTAGGGGCTGACGACTATATCACAAAGCCATTTGAAATGGTAGAGCTGATTGCTCGCATAAAAGCATTAATGCGCAGAAGAAACTTTGCGGGGAACTCAAATATATCCTATGGTGACATTACCATTATAACTGACAGCCGCGAAGTATTTGTGAAAAACGAAAAAATTGAATTAACTAAGAGCGAGTACAATATATTGTTATTTTTCTTTTCAAACCCCCAAAGGGTAATAACCAAGGAAAGCATTGCCGAACACATTTGGGGTGATAATATGGATTTAGCAGATTCTTTTGATTTTATTTATTCGCACATTAAAAATCTTAGAAAAAAAATTACTGCCCATCATACTCCTGATCCCATAAAAGCAGTCTATGGCATAGGCTATAAACTAGACATACCATTAAAATGAGATTGATTAAACGCACATACCTAACAACCTTCACTTTACTTATCCCAGTTTTATTAATTGGCAGTATTTTTTCATTCTACATGATTAAGTACATTGTTTATGAAGAAACCGATGAACACCTAACTTATGAGATGGAACGCCTTGTAGAGTTTCATTCAAATTACGGCGACCTTCCAGAGTATCACAAGGTAACAGAAATTATTGAGGGCTTACGATTTGATGAACCCGTATTCAAAGACACACTTATTCTTGAGCTACGAGATAACGAAATGATCCCCCATCGTGAGCTTTATTTCTCTATAAATCATGAAGGTAAAGACTTCACTATTGTTTTACGTCAGCTACTTCCTGGTAATGACGATATTTTTGAGGGCGCCTTGCTCATGATGTTAGGATTATTATTGCTAATCACCTTATTTCTCTTCATAATGGTAAACTTAATTTCAAGAAAACTTTGGAATCCATTCTATAAAACACTAGGTATCCTTTCGAAATATAAAATTACAGAACCAGTCCCTGTTTTTTCAAAATCAAAAATTGATGAATTTAACTCTCTTAACAGCACCATTGATGAATTGCTGAAAAAGATTACATACGATTTCAAACGGACTAAGGAGTTTAATGAAAACGCATCGCATGAATTACAAACTCATTTGGCAATTATTAGACTTAACACAGAAAAGTTATTAAATAATTTTCAGGATGATGGCAATAGTTTGGTACATCTACAAACAATTATTAATGCTGCTGCAAAACTTTCAGTGGCTCAAAAATCGTTATTGTTGCTTAGCAAAATTGGAAACCTTGAGTACAATAAAAACACAAATTTGAGTCTTTCGGAAATAGTAAATAACTCGTTGCCTCTTTTTCAAGAAGCAATTGAAATACGTAGTATTAAAGTGAAAAAAGCAATTGAGAATTGCAACCTAAACATTGATGCGGGGTTGGCTGAAATAATGGTAAATAATCTTTTAAAAAACGCAGTAAAGCATAATACTCAGGATGGATACATCTTTATAATTCTTTCTCAAAAGCATTTGATGATTGAAAACTCAGGAATAGTTTTTCAGGATAACCCTAAAGCACTATTTGAACGTTTCGCAACTGGAAAAACAGGTAACCTTGGACTTGGGCTTGCCGTTGTTAAGCAGATTTGTGATGTTTATAATTATAAAATATCATATACTGTAGATGGTAATGTACACAAAATTCAAGTTTTTTTTACTAACCGTTAGTTCTCCAAAATTTCTCCAGAATCACAATCTACCTTTGCTTCATAATTATCCTTTTTGATAGTTAATGGAGCATCCTGAAAATCCATAAAAGAGTAGGGCTACTTAATGATACAGAAATTATGAAAAGATTGTTTTTTTTGGTCTTAGTACCATTTTTATTAATTAGTTGCGAAAAGGAAAAAATTTTGCCATTAATTGATGTTCCAACAGAAATATCAAATTATGTGAGCACTCATTTCCCTGAAAACCCAATCATTCAGGCAATTAAAGATACTGATGGGTTTGAACTCACCTATGATATTACACTTGAAGGTGGATTTTTTATTGAGTTCAATAGAAAAAAAGAGGTTATTGATATTGAAGGGTTAACAAAGTTGCCTGATAGCGTAATCCCTGCAAAACTTTTAGAGTATGCAACAACAAACTATCCTGAAAATTACATAATTGGTTGGGAGTTAGACGACCGTAATCAGCAAATAAAACTTGAGAATGGTTTAGAACTCGAATTCAATATGAATGGTGACTTTTTAAGAATTGACAACTAAAAAATTATGAAAATGAAATCATTAAATGTTTTGAAATTATTGCTACTGTTCTTCACCCTTGTTTCAGCTAGTAGCCTATCTTATGGGCAATATAAAGGACCAGGTGTTACAGATAAAACATACACTGTAAAGGAAGTTCTAGACAATGCATCACGACTCGATCGCTCAGATGCACTAGTAAAAGTTCAAGGATTTATAGTGAATCAAATAAATGCTGACACATATGAGTTCAAGGATAAAACGGGAGCAATAAAGGTGGAAATTGACAGAAAGCGATTACCTAATAAACCTTTTGATGACAAAACAGAGCTAATACTAATCGGTGAAGTTGATAATGATATATTTGAACCCGTTGAGATTGAAGTTAAAGAGGTTCTCTTTGTTGATCCCGACAATAAGACTGTAAAATAGGACTAACATAAATTCATACAACAACATGACGCTTGGTTAGTTAATAATCACAACCATAGTTCCTAACAAGTGGAGTAAGAAATTTGGGCTAAATAAGAAATATTAACGGGTAGCATACCAATTGACCGTGTGAAGATTCACACAGACGGGGAAATAACAAAACCTTACCGAAAAATGGGGCATGTTACCATTCTGTCATCATCGTTGGAGTGTGCACTAAAAAAGGCAGAAACCGTGAAACAATTAATAAGAGTAAAATCATGGAAAGAAAATCAATAAAAACTCATAATTTCTTTAAGGTTAATTGTGCTGCTTCAATTAAACCTGTTTATTGCAATAAGAGAATAAATATCGCTATAAAAAAGATCTTCCTTGTTTCGAGTGCGTTATTGCTTATTGCTTTTCAGGGATTTTCCCAATCGAAATATGAAAAAGAATTCCGAATTAAGGCAAAAGATGTACCCTCGAGTGCCCTTTCCTTTGTCGACTCAATGACTTTCGACTCTAAAGTTAAATGGTATAAGGAAATAGGATTAAATGATGTAACCATTGAGGCCAAGGTAAAATTTAAAAATGAAAGGTATAGCATCGAGTTTAGCGAGAACGGAATATTTCAGGATGTTGAAATAGAGGTAAAACCAGACCAAATACCCTCTGATGCTTTTTCGAAAATATCAGGAATTTTATCGCAAAGGCACAAAAAGTATAAAATTGAAAAGGTTCAAATGCAATATACCGGTGATAGAAATTTGGTCCTGAAGTTTTTGAGAGAGAACAGGAATAACCCTGAGGGCATAACAATAAACTTTGAAGTTGTAATTTCGACTAAGCTGGATGGGAACTATATTATGCTTGAATACTTATTCTCAGAAACAGGTGAATATGTGGAAAGCAATCAAATAATTTCAAAGAGAAAAGATACTATTGATTACTAAACATGAAAAAAAATCTACTCATATTCATGCTTTCTGCAATGTCGGTATATTGTAATGCACAAAGCAGCTTTCAGTATGGCATAATTCCGTCAATAAATATAATTAAGAAATTCCCAAAGAACTGGTCGGCAAATTTTAAGGCTGAATCAAGGCAGTCAATCTATAACCAGAAACTGAAATACGATTATTTACTCACAGACTTTTCGTTGGTTGTAACAAAACGAATTGCGGCAAACACTACAGTTGGCGGAGGATATTTACTAAGAGCGGAAGATGGTGAGTTTGAAAACAGAACAATTCAGCAAATTAGTTTTAGCAAAAAGTATTCTGGCTTTCGAATGGCTCACAGGGTAATGACGGACCAAACATTTGCAAAGAATAGCAAGCCCGAACTTAGGCTTCGGTATCGAATATCATCCGAAATCCCGTTGGAAGGACAGTCGCTCGATGTGAAAGAGTTTTATCTGAAAATCAACAATGAATATCTAAACTCCTGGCAGGGCGATGAATATGATTTGGAAATCAGAGGGGTAGCTCTTTTAGGGTATTCTGTTTCTACAGTAAATGATTTGGAGATTGGTGTCGACTATAGGTTGGATTCATTTATCGATGGAGACCCAAGAAACAGAATATGGCTAAGCATAAACTTTTTTCATTCGTTAGAAAGCAAATAATTTTATAAGAATTCCGTTATTTGTAATAATTTAAAACCAATTGAATTATGCTAAAAATTTTAAGAATTACCCTCGTGGTTTTATTAACTGCAGGTTTTCTCATCTCCTGTGGAGATGTGAATAGAAGAGTTGATGAAAAAATTGACAAGTTGTTGAAAAAAACGGAATCATTAGACTCATTGCTAAACCAAGAGATCGATAAAGTACTAACTCTCGATTCACTTATCGATAAGGAACATCAAAAGGTAATAAAGCTTGATTCACTTATACAGAAATCAACCTCTAAACTTGATTCTGTAGTTAATAAAATCACAAAACCTTTAAGTAAATAATTACAAACCAATCAAATACTACAAAAATGAAATGTCCAAATTGCAAAGATGTAAATCTGGTTATGGCAGACCGTAACGGAATAGAGATTGACTATTGTCCTGAATGTAGAGGTGTTTGGCTTGACCGCGGTGAACTTGATAAAATAATTGAACGGTCAACTCAAAACCTTAAACCCCAACAAGATGATATGATTTATGGTAAGCAGTACCATTCAAGGGACAATGATTATCGTTACAAAAAAAAGAAAGGACTCTTAGGAGAGCTTTTTGACTTTTAAAAGTAATTCTATTGAATCTGTTTGGAAATAATTTATTTTTATGTCACAAGAGTTGCAAGTTAAAAATAGAGAATTAGTTGTCTTTTTGAAAAAAGATGATTTTTTTGACAATACATTATTAGAAAAAGTAAAAAAAATAATTAGTAAAATACCTGACAGAAATCTGACATTATCTGAAATAATAAACCTATTAGGAAACGACGGTTTATTAATATTTGCATCAATATTATCTATAATATTTCTAATTCCAGTGTCAATACCTGGTATTAGTACTGTTTTTGGAGGCATAATTTTTTTTATAGGAATAAGTAATTTCTTAAATAAAAGTTTGTGGTTACCTTCTTCTATAAAAAACAAGTCATTCCCATCGGAAAAGTTACGCATTGCTCTAAACAAAGGGTTAAAGTGGTTCCATTATTTAGAAAAAATTAGTAAGCCGCATCGACTTAGTCTCCTTATATGCAACAAAATTGCTAGTACAATCAATGGTTTTTTGATTTTATTTGGTTCTATTTTGCTAATGGTACCATTGGGATTAATGCCCTTTAGTAATACTTTGCCTGCATTAATTATTCTTTTTCTATCAATAGGAATTATTCAGAAGGATGGAATTATAATTCTTCTTGGATATTTTTCCGTTTTGGGAGCTTTTATATATTTCGGATTATTTTTTTCGACTATAATTTTAGCTTTAAAAAAAATAGTTGAAAGCATTACATTGTAGATTTTTATTAACAACCATACATTATTATTCACCAAGATGTTGAAAAACGAAAGCGGAAAATGGCATGCCATTGACTATAAAGAGGTTCTTGAAAATTTCGAAAGTTCATTACAGGGGCTTGAATTGGAAGAAGTAAATAAAAGACGACAGAAGTACGGATTAAACGAACTTAAACGTAAAAATAAAGATGGAATTTTAAAAGTGCTTTGGCGGCAAATTAACAATCCATTGATTTGGGTTTTAATTGGTTCAAGCACGTTGGCTACCGCATTGGGTAAAATTACCGATGGTATGGTAGTGCTTGCCGTAGTGGTAGTGAACTCAATTATTGGCTTTATTCAGGAATACAAAGCAGGTAAAGCCATTGAAGCTCTTAGTAACATGGTTCCCGAAAATGCTATGGTAATTCGAAATGGCAATATAATAACCATACCTGTTTCTGAGATTGTTCCCGGTGATATTGTTCAGGTGGCTGCCGGCGACCGCATTCCCGCCGACATGAGGATAATCCAGCAAAAAAACCTGCAAGTAGAAGAAGCTGCTTTAACAGGTGAATCGGTACCGTCTCAAAAAACTACCGAAGCTGTAACACCCGATGCGGTAATTGGCGACAGAAAATGTATGGTATTTAGTGGCACTTTAGTTGTTTCAGGTACTGCCACGGCTGTGGTTGTAAAAACGGGTATGGATACCGAACTTGGTAAAATATCCGACATGCTTAACGAAACAGTTGATTTAGAAACGCCATTAACAAAAAAGTTGGGTGTTATTGGCAAATACTTAACCATTGGTATTGTTGCTATCACAGCAATTATTATGGTTATTGGAACATACCGTGCATTGGGGCAAGGATTATTATTGTTCGATGCACTTAAAGAAAGTTTAATTTTCGCAATAGCTTTGGCAGTAGGTGCTATTCCGGAAGGACTCCCAGCCGTTGTTACAATTGCCCTTGCCATTGGGGTACAACGTATGGCAAAGCGAAACGCTATTATTCGTAAACTTCCTGCGGTTGAAACCTTAGGTAGTACAACTGTTATTTGCTCAGATAAAACCGGAACGCTTACACGAAACGAAATGACTGTAAGTGAACTGTGGAACTATAACCATAGCATACAAGTAACAGGTGTTGGTTATCACAAAGCAGGTGTTTTCAAACAGAACAATGCTGAACTAGCTGCTTTACCGGAAGATATGTTGCTTTTGCTGAAAAAAGCAGTGCTTTGCAGCGATGCAAACGTGGTTTACAGAGCAAACGAATATAGTATATCGGGCGACCCAACCGAGGTTGCTTTAGTGGTTGCTGCTGAAAAAGCTGGTATTTCAATTGATGGTTTACGTCAGGAAATACCAAGAAAAGACGTATTGCCTTTCGACTCGGAAAAGCAGTACATGGCGACCCTTAACGACAATATTATTCTCAAAGGTGCCCCCGAGGTTGTGCTAAAACGTTGTTCAACACACATTTGTGGTATAACCTTGGATATGCAAAAGGTAATTTCTCAAATCGAATTGCTTGGTTCCAAAGGAATGCGAGTGCTTGCCATAGCTCAAAAAACTCAAAGCAAAAGCGATGAAATATCGGTTGATGATGTTGAAAATGGATTTGAGTTCATTGGCTTAATAGGCATGATTGACCCGCCACGTAACGAAGCTATCGAAGCCATAAAAGCTTGTCATAATGCGGGAATAACAGTAAAAATGATTACGGGTGACCACCATGCAACTGCCCGTGCTATTGGTATGGAATTAAACCTCTCGGCAAATGGAGCTGTTGTAACAGGAGTGGATTTATCGAAAATGAGCGATGCTGAACTTGACAAAACCATACAAACAACCAATATTTATGCACGTGTTGCCCCCGAACACAAACTGCGTTTGGTAAAAGCCTTGCAAAACAACAATGAGGTTGTTGCTATGACCGGAGATGGCGTGAATGATGCCCCATCGCTCAAACAATCGAATGTTGGTGTTGCCATGGGAATTACCGGAACTTCGGTATCGAAAGAATCGGCAGACATCGTACTGGCCGATGATAATTTTTCGAGTATAGCAGCAGCTGTTGAAGAAGGGCGAAGGGTTTACGACAATCTGCTAAAATCTCTCGCCTTTTTATTACCAACTAATTTAGGCCTTGCATTTATATTGATTTATGGCATTATGTTCTTTCCTTTTAATCCTATAACGAAAGAATTATTGCTTCCTATGTTGCCTGTACAATTGTTATGGATAAACTTAGTTGCAGCCATAGCATTGGCTTTGCCACTTGCATTCGAAGTAAAAGAACCTAATGTAATGAACCGTCCCCCCCGTAAACCCGATGAAGCTCTTTTCAACGGATTTGTAACTTTCAGGGTATTTTTTGTTTCGATACTTATGACAGTTGTAACTATCGTGCTTTTTAACTGGGAGTATGCATACTCGCTTAAAACCGGAATGGCTCAAACAGATGCTTTGGCTCGTTCACAAAGCATTGCTGTAACGTTTATTATATTTTTCCAAATATTTTATTTGATAAATTGCAGGTCGCTGAAAGATTCGGTTTTTAAAATTGGTCTATTCAGTAATGGCTTTATCTTTTTGGGTATTGGGTCAATAATGCTTCTGCAAGCAATGTTTTTATACACTCCATTTATGCAAAAAGTGTTTGGAACAGCGTCTCTCGATGGGAAAGGTTTATTTATTTCGTTTGTAGCTGGTTCATTGATTTTTATTGTAATTAGTATCGAAAAATGGATTCTAAGAGAATTGTTAAATAAAAAGGAAAAAGAGAACTAATTATGTTTAAATTAGGAATTTTAGAATAAAAAAATTACGTTGGGTAACATCGTGTATAAAACATTTGGCAATCAGTGGTTTATCAAGCGTTTTAGCTCGTATCAAAAGTAGTTGTAACTTGATAGGAAATCGCTTCGAAATGCCAAACGTTTCATACACGCAGCCGTTGGGTTTCATGCTAAACAAACAGTAGACACTAATATTAACTTAATAAATGATAGACCAATGAAAAATCTTTTAAAAAACGTTTCAGTATGGATTTTGGCTGTTTTTATTCTAACAGCCTGTGGTAACATAAGTGAAAAAGTTGAAAAAAAACTTAACGACTTGCAAGACAAAGCTGAATCTTTAGATTCTTTGCTAAATAAAGAAGTTGATAAGGTTTTAACTCTTGACTCACTAATTAATTTCGAAAGTGACAAAGTAAAAAAACTTGATTCATTAATTAATAAAACATCTTCAAAACTTGACTCTATTTCAAATGAGAAGATTAAACTTTTTGAGAAAATTATTAAATAAAAAAGGAGTAATACTATGAAATGTCCAAATTGTAATGTTAACCTCGTAATGACAGACCGAAGCGGTATCGAAATTGACTACTGTCCAGATTGTCGTGGTGTTTGGCTTGACCGTGGAGAACTTGATAAAATCATTGAACGTTCTTCACAAAACATCAAAAATGTGCAAAACGATAACTATTCAGATAAACAGCGATATCCAACTGAAGGAAACTTTCAATACAGAAAGAAAAAAGGATTGTTGGGCGAATTGTTTGATTTTTAGTGAAACTAGATTGTTTTATATCTGCTTAATTGGAAAGACAGAAAATAAGCACGAAAACCCAACAAGCAATATAGCCAATGGCGGTCTAAGTGGCAGTTTGAAGCATTCTGCCCCGCACTAAGGTTTGTAGCGGTGGATAGTGACGAAGCCCGAAATCCGCCACTGGCCATATTGCCAGCCGTTAGGCACAATATTATGAGACGACAGCTGACCATATTAACAATAATAATCGTTGGACTTTATAGCTGTTCAACAAAGGACAGTAATGTGCAACAAGTAACGGCTGACAATTCAACCTTTAGCGACAAGGACTTTTCCTCTATCGAACTGTTTCCAGTTGACAGTTTTTCAGGCAACAAATATAAAATCAAAGAAATTAATTACAACATTGTATATCTTGACTTTTATGGCGACAAAGATGCAGAACGCTTCATTGCAAGAAAAACAACGACTACTGAAGCACATACAGGAATGGAAGGACAAAACCGTTTAATTCAAATTGACTTATTACCGCTTAACAACCCTGAAAAGGCAGTATTGACAATAAAACACAACTGTGACGACATATTTCTTGAATTTGGTAACTATAAGACTGTAAAGTATGGTTGTTGTGGCGGTGAAGACGAGTATGAATTATATGACTATAACAACAAATTAATTCTTGAAGGTAACGAACAAATTATTTTGACAAGAATACCAAATGCTCGGACAAAATTTTACGTTTCATTTAAGCCAGAGTATCGTGACACGACTATTCTCGGTAGACTTCACTTTAGCTATAATAGTTCGGAAAACTATCAAATCGTAATAAAATCAGACCCTTTGCCTTCTGAACAATGTAGTCCCTTTTCGCCACAACTATTTGTTAAGACAAATGACAAGCGAGACAGATTTATTTCTGTTTCTAACGAATATGAAATATGGTCTTTAGACAATATCAAAACCAAAGAAGAAATTAATGGAATAAATCTTCAAATCGTTTTCGACTGTGACCCCGAACTCAAACTTGACACTATAAACATTCCTATAATTAACGGAAAACCCTTTGGTAAAACAGACAAAATACAGGAGATTAAATATGGACGACAATAGAAATACTGTGCCTAACAGGCGTTTGGCTCAATGGCGGGTGACGTGGTTAAATGAACATTCTACCTCGCATCAACCTTTGTGGTGTATTGACAGTTTTGTGCTCCGAAATCCGCCACTGCGCCAAGCGCCAAAACGTTGGCCACAAGCTTAAGGAACGGGCTGCGGACAAAATTAAAGAGTATTAGTTGATAAATTGCAGAAGTACTAACTGATTGAAAATGGCAGAAAAAATATTAGAAAAGCTTTTTGATATAAAGAAAATTCCAACCAAGTTTATTTTCGTGATATGGTTGACATCATTATTTTTACTTTTCTTCCCAGAAGAATTCCTGAATAAACTAAACCTTCAGGAATTTATTTCAGAGTTTGGCAAATATATAGGCATTTCGTTTTTAATAAGCACCGGTTTTCTTATAGTTACTTTAATAACTTATTTCTCTCGACTTATATCCAATTATAGACTTTCCAAGACTATCAGGAAAAGTATATTAAATGACATTAATTACTTGAACCACCATGAGAAAGCACTTTTGAGAGAGTTTTTCTTAAATAACAAACAGACTTTACAACTACCCATGGATGATGATACAGTTACGGGTTTAGAAAATAAAAGTATAATTTATCGTGCATCAAATACAGGTTTCACGTATGTGCATGGTGCTTACTTCCCTTACTCTATTAATGATATTGCACAAAAAAACCTTTCGTTGAAAATGTTAGAATTGCCGGAAAACTTGACCGAAGAAGATAAAATCTGGATTTTTGAAAATAGGCCTAAATGGGCCAAAGAAAGAACCAAGCTTGATAATTTATTTAATTACGGACATTAACTATTATTTTGCCAGAACAGTAACGAATTGGGATTGACTAAATACAAAGAAATTATAAGAATTAAGAATAATGACAAATATCAACCTGCAAAAAATAATTTCATTCGATTGGCTTTTGAAGATAAGAACTGATAGCTTAGCAATCCTGTTTATTCTAACTCCCCCGTTTTATTTTCTGTGGCTTTATAAAATTGGAACTTTTACAGCTAAGAGACAAGGCAAATCATCGGTAGTTTTTAAATTTTCTGTGGTTTTTCTCATACTTTGCAGTTTGGTATTCTTGTTTTATCACCAAAGTCTTGATACCCTGACCATTCAGTCTCTGATAGGAATAATGATAGTTTCATGGATTTACGCAAGTATTTTTTCTGCGGTTATGTTGGTGAGATATGATTATCGAGATAAAGACAAATTACCAGAATTGATTGAATATATTCATAAATTTGGTCAAATACTTTATTGGATTTTTGGTATTTGGATGTTACAACCAAAACTTAATGAATACATTGATAACGAATGACATATAAAGCCAGTGGCCAACATGCTATACCTGACAATTGCGGGTGCAGTGCAGGTTTCGGATTTTCTGCTTCGCGCTATCTTTCGTTTCGGGGGATAGTTTAGCAGCCCGTAATCCGCAACTGCAGGTATACCAAAACCGTTACAAGCAACCCTGAAAAACTCGGAAAAAGCAAATTGTAATTAAAAATTTTGACAATATGACAACAGAAAGAGAGCCATTAAATACTGAAGGATTTAAATTTGCGATGAATCAAATAAATGATGGATTTGTTTTTGAGAAATTTGGACTTAGTTTCTTAGGAGCAATATTAGGATATGAGTTTATACCTGTTGGCGGCGTAAAGGACAAAGGGATTGATGGTTTAGAATATATTTTTGGTAGAAAAGGATTTGAAAAAAACATTTATCAACTTTCAACAGAAAAGGCTTCAGAACAGAAACTTGAAAACTCAATTCAAAAATTAGTAGATAATGGAATCGATTTTGATTCTATTACTTATGTTACAAATAGAGTTTTCTTAAACAAAGACACTGTTATTGACCGACTTTTTGATAAGTTTAAAAAACACCTTAATATTTTTGACCAAAATTGGCTGACAAGTTATGCCAATCATACAGAATCAACAGTTAATGCTTATTATACATTTATAGATAGCCATTTACATGAGTTTAGTAAACCTGGAAAATCTTATGTGGTAAGTGATTTAGCCAATGATAGTAGATTATTCGTCTTCTTAAGGCAACAGCTTGACAACCAGAGAAACGATTTAAAATTAGACGATTTATTAGCTGATACATTGATTTTATTTGGATTGGAAGGAACAGATCCGGATAAAGATATCCTGAAAACCAAGCCTGAGCTTTTTGACAGCATAAGAAAGTATGTCAAGTTTGATCCAAAAATTCTTGACGAAACGATTGATAAAAGGTTAAATGTATTATCAACTAAACCTCGTAAGATAAAGTATCACACACAAAAATGTGGCTATTGTTTGCCATATGAGACGAGATTGGAAATTCAAAATAGAAACCTAGCAGACGAGCAATTACTTGATAATTTCTACACTCAAACTGAAAGTGTGATAAAAAAGTATTTTAAAGATGAAAATGTTGTTGTAAGGGATTTGTCTAAATTAATTGATGAAACAATTCACAAAATATTTTATCAGCAAGGTCTTGAATTCTCAAATTATATTTTACATGGCAAGAGCCAAAAGGTAATCGAAAAAGATTTGCAAGAAATTATTAGTAAGGTTGTTGATGAAAGTTCTGTCGTTGACAAGAATAAGGAAGTTGTAAAAACAGCATTATTGATGGCAATTAGGGACATTGTTTATAATGGAACAATTGAACAAAAAAAGTATTTTAAAAGCCTATCTAATACTTATATGATGATGTTTTTGTTGCAATGGAATCCGCAAATTGCCACATACTTTGAGTCAATGGCTTCTAAAATGATAGTTTATGTTTGTACTTCTATTCTTGTCCCTACACTTTCGGAATATTACTTACTTTCGGAAAATAAAAGACATTGGAATTTGTTAAAAGGAGCTCATCAAGCTGGAATAAGACTATATATATCAGATGCAATCGTTGAAGAATTAAAACATCATTTTTATATGCTCAAAAATAAATATGAGACATTTTTCAGACAAAATGAGCATATTTATCTTAACAGTGAAACAGAAACACTTTACATTGATGAAATAATGATACGAGCGTATTTTTATGCTAAAGCTCAAAAGAAAGTTTTCACCTTTGAAGATTTTATTAGCAATTTTATAGATCCAGATTTAAAAACAGTTAAGGATGATTTAATTAGTTATTTAAAATCTGAATTTGGAATTGTTTATTTTAATGATGATGCATTGAAAATAAAAATTTGTGATGAGGAGCATGAAAAATTAACACAAAGACTTCAAGAAAACAAGAGCCCTGTGAAAGCTGCTACAGATTCGAAAATTATTCTATCAATATATAAACTTAGAGAAAAGAATAATGAAACTGCTACTTCAGGTATTTTTGGTTATAGAACATGGTGGTTGTCAAAAGACTCAACCACTTATAAGGCGGTCTCAGACGTGTTTGGCGACAAATATCCAGTAAGTTGTTATTTGCGCCCAGACTTTTTGTATAATCACATTGCTTTAGCTCCTAAAAAACATGAAATAGATGGTTTATATAAAGAGGTTTTTCCAAGTCTTTTAGGAGTTAATTTAAGTTTTCACTTGCCAACAGAAGTTACTGATTTTGTACAAGAAAAAATTGCCGAACATGGAACTAAAAACCCTGAAAGGCTCAATTCAATTCTTTCAAGATTATCTGAAAAATTAAAATCTGATCCTACAATAAGAAATAGAAAATCCGTGAAACTCTTTCTGGACGATGAACTAAGTAAAATAGGTCTATAAATATGTGTGATAATAGAACAAATAAAGGGCAGCTTGTAACATGCGGTATATTTTATTGCCGAGATAGTGCTGAAATCAACGGTTGTGGCTCGCTTCAAACTTCATCGTGGCTTGACAGTGACGTGCTCCGTAATCGGCAACAAAAACATACCGCTGTCCGTTACAGCCAGTTTAAAAAGACACACAATTATTGATCATAAAATACAAACCAAAATGATAAAGAGAATATTTTACCTATTAATCTTAATTTTAATGATAGGTTGTTATGGAGAAACTGATTGCCCAAAATATCCTGAATCAAAATTGAGCTGGTTGCCATACGAATTGAATGATGTTCTTCAATTTTCAGACAATATGGATACAATTGACCTATTGATCAAAGAGACATTTTTATCTGAAGCCTATTCTTTTAAAAACAATTGCAAGTGTGAATGTGAAGCAAATGCTCTGTTTAACACGGACATTAACAAAACAATTGATATTAAGATTGAAGGATATAGCAATTTTTACGGCACGAAAACAGACTATAAATATAATTTTATTGAATATGGCGGAGATTTTTATTCTGCCCAAAGTAGCGATGACTTTCACTTTAGCGATGAAAATAATGTAATAACTAATGAAATTATAGCAGAATACCAGATCGGTGATAAAATTTATTATAATGTTCTTAAACTTGAAATTGACACAATTGAGAGAAACCCTAAATATTGGAGACTGATAATTGCGAATTCGATTGGAATAATACAATTTGATGATCGTAAAGTAAATAAAACATGGACAAGAATAGAATAAAAACTGGCTGTAACAGCAAACCATAGCCCATAGCCGCTTTAGTGCTTCTAAGGCAAATGAGTAGAAACATAAACATCAAGTAATCAATAAACAAACTGCAAGTGAACGGCTACGGGCTATATTTGCAAACCGTTACCGGTAATTGTAGGACAACAGACACCACAGAATGAATCCAAGAGAAAAAAAAGAAATACTGAATAACTTAAACGAAAAAGAATTTCGTCAGGACCTTATTATTCCACTATTAAGTAAAATGGGATACCTAGCTCCTATCGAGTATCACGGAACAAATGAAAGAGGTAAAGACATAATTTGTTTTGAGTATGACAGACTTAATGAACAAAGATTTTTATCCGTAGTAGCAAAAACAGGTGACTTAACAGGCAATGCCACTACAAATTCTGGACTTATGACAGTTGTGAATCAAGTTCAACAAGCATTTGACAACCCATACGAAGACCTATACAATATGCGACAGGTTTTCATTAACGAGGTTTGGATTATGACAACTGGCAAAATAGTTAGCGGTGCACAAGATTCGGTAATTAACACATTGCGTAAAAACAACCTAGACAAACAAATCCGAATAATTGGAGACGACAGATTAATCCATTTAATTGACAAACATTTTAGCACTTATTGGAATTCAAATTCAGAGACTAAAGAAAGTGTAGTAATCCAACGAGACAGACTTCTTTCTTTTATAGAATCACTTCTTTCGGCTAATAACGTAGATAAATCAACAATTGAATCAGTAAAAGCTTCTATTCTATACTCATCCTTCAATCCACGTATTTCTAAAAACATAGAAGGACTTCATATTTCAAGTGTTTCTCCCTATTCTATCGAATTAGGAAAAATAGACTCGGACTTTGACGACTTTATTGTTTCCAAAACATATGGAGTAACAAGTAGAATTTTTCAAGAGGCCAAAAAACAATTATCTTATAGCTTTTTTGATATTGAAGAAGTAATTGACCGTGCAAACAAAATTTCAAAACTTACAAACCCTTGGGAATTTGTTGTTGAAACTCAATCCAATTTAGCAAGAGATTATCCTTTTGAAAGACCATATGGTGATGCTTCAAAATTTATGGATAACATTAGTTATTTGGAGGAAGGTCTAAATGAATTGAAATTTTTCAAGTTATTCTTAAAACACAAAGGCAAGCTTGATTGGGCTAAAGAACTTTCAAAATCAATTACTGACCTTTTACCAGAAATTGAAAAAATAATTGAAAACAACAAAGAGGAAGAAATAATATTCAATTACAAAATTGATGACTCAAACAATAAAGTATTGATTGAATATAATACGAATGCAGAAGAAATTTGCTTTACTTCAAAATTTAAACGAATAGACGAAAAGGGCTTTGAGAGAAATAAAGACGGAACGTTAAAACCTGCGAAGGTCATTGACTTTGCCTTATTTAAATTTAGAGAGTATGTAGAAACACTTTTGCAATATGACGAAAATAAATGGCTTCAAGAGTATGAGGACTAACAAATTAACAACTACCGGTAACAGCCGTTTGCCGCAATGGGGGCTGACGTGGTTAAATCAAGTGCAGTGCTCCTATCAAAGTTTGTGCGTGGTTGAAAGTGAAGTGCTCCGAAATCCCCCACTGCGGCAAGCGGCAAAACGTCAGACTGTCTAAAAACCCCCTTCTTCTGCTTTAATAAGTAATACTAAAATATTAGTATGCTTATGAAGTAATAATCCAATAATAAGTTGTACATTTAATGCGTAAATAACACACGCAAATGAAGTACCAACAAGGGCAAAACAGGGAGCAGCTGCACATCTTTCCGGTGAGCATGGAAGCCTCCATCGGTGCTGACAATGAGGTGCGGATGATTGAGTTGTTTGTGGAAGAGCTTGATATGGAAGAACTTGGATTTAGAACCAATCATCAAGAGAATGGTCGTCCAGCCTACCATCCCAAGGATCTGCTTAAACTTTATCTGTATGGCTATATGAACAGGATTCGCTCTTCAAGAGAATTGGAGAAAGAAACCAAACGAAACATCGAAGTCATGTGGCTGCTCAAAGGCTTGAGCCCCGACCACAACACCATCAGCAACTTCCGCAGGGACAACCCCAATGCCATTAAAAAAGTGTTCAGGGCAACAGTGGCACTGGCAAAGAACTTCAACCTGATTGGTGGCAAACTGCTGGCTGGCGACAGCACCAAACTCAGGGCACAGAACTCCAAAAAGAACAATTTCAATGAAAAGAAAATCCAGCGCCATTTAGAGTATATCGAAAACAAGTTGGAGGCCTACGAAAAACAACTATCTGAAAATGATGGCGATAAAGAAAAAGAGCAAGAACTAAAGCAACAGATTGAAACACAGCAGCAACGCAAACAATCCTACGAAAACATCCAGAAGCAGCTGGTTGAAAACGGTGAAGTTCAGGTTTCCACCTCCGACCCCGAGAGCAGGCACATGATTACCCGCAACAACATCACCGAAGTGGCTTACAATGTTCAAACCACTGTTGATGCACAGCACAACATTCCCATTGATTTCAAAGTAACCAATGAGAATGATTCCAAAGCCATGGGGGGCATGCTGCGTCGAGCGAAAGTAATTGTTTGTAATAATTCATTTACAGCACTTTACGACAAAGGGTATCATACAGGCAGCGAATTTGAGAAAGCAGCAGAACTGGGAGTTGAGGTGCTGGTTGCCGTTCCGGCTGTGGCATCACATGCGCCGGATCAAGCGTTTGATGTAGCGAATTTTCAATACAACCCAACAACAGACAGCTTTACTTGCCCTGCCAATGAAGTACTAACAACCAATGGACAATGGTATAATAAAAGTCGGGGCAAATCCATCAATAAGATTAAGCAATACACCACCAAATCCTGTCAGGGATGTCGTTTCAGAGCTCAATGCACCAATAACAAAGGAGGGCGAATGATTGAGCGTTCAGAGCATGCCGAACTCATTGAAACGAATAAGAAGCGTATTGAGGAGAACAAAAATTACTACCGCCGACGGCAGGCCATTGTGGAACATCCCTACGGAACAATTAAAAGGCAGTGGGGGTTTAGCTACATCATGACCAAGAAAACTATCAAACGCGCCACAGCTGATATAGGTTTGATATTCACTGCCTACAACTTACGCAGAATTCTGAATATCATTGGAAAAGAAAGACTTATACGTTTTTATTTTGATTTTTTTCTGTTTTTGACAAGCGTTTTGACTTCATTGGAGCTATTTTGGCGAACGGATCAAAAACGGCCGTATATTTTGCTTGAAAAATTGCCATCCTTACAAAGCAAGTATTTGCTAATTTAGTGGGGTAAAAATTGATTGAAATGAAAATTAGAGGAGGTTTTTAGACGGACTGCCGTTGGCTGCAATGCTAAACGACCCCGAAACAACATCGTGCAAACGGACAATTTTCGGTTCGACAAGACAGAAAAACAACAGAAATATTTGACAACTAAACCGAGTATAAAAGGTAACTTTGTGCGGACAGATTTAAGAGATAAAAAAGAATG
>JAGXRB010000423.1 GCA_018336075.1 Bacteroidota bacterium | reverse complement strand
AAGTCGCAACAAATACCCCGACCGCGACGAGCGTTCCCCCGACCGCAACAAGCGTTCCTCCGACCGCAACAAATACCCCGACCGCGACGAGTGTTCCTCCGACCGCGACAAGCGTTCCCCCGACCGCGACACCGACGGTGACGCCTGCCAATACACCCATCAGCGGTACGGTTTGGTACGTTGATAATACGGCAACCGGAAGTAATCTGGGAACCTCCTGGAACAATGCCTGGAAAAGTTTTGCTGATGTTAACTTCAGCGCAATGGGCAGTGGAGCTACTTTATACATTTCCGGAGGAACTACCTCGAAAACTTACACGGGAACTATCAATGTCCCAGCCGGTACCACCGGCACCACTATCACCAAGGGTGTCGATGCCGGGCATAATGGTGAAGTAATTTTTGATGGTAAAGGTTCGACCCAGTACGGAATCAACATCAATGCCGTAGGTACACCCGTCAAAAACCTAATCATCTCCAACTTGACTTTCAGAAATTACGCTTGGTCGGGCGTATATGGTTCAGGGATGAATTCCGGAGGTCTTCAAGGCATCACCGTAGATAATTGTAAATTCCTCGATTTCAACCGGGCCGGCGCCTTTTTCCAAGGCAATAACAATATCAACAACAATTACAACATCGTGGTCAAGAATTCCTATTTTGATGACAACAATGCTGGAACCGGCCAAAGCGATGGTATCTACGTTCAGGTGCTGAAAGATTTTACTGCCGATAACAATTACATCATTCTCGACAATAACTATACCGAAGTAAACTTACACTCCGACAACATCCAAAGTTTTTGGGTAGATAATGTGACGTATTCCAACAATGTGTTAGTTCAGGTAAGCAATAAAACCCTGGGAACACAAATGTTGTTTACTGAAAACGGTCATGGCGTGCATGTATTTTTAAATAACATTCTTATCAAGAACATGCCGTACGCCAGCGATTCCGCCCTGCGCCTAAAAAGCGGAAGTGGGTCCACGTTTACAGCGAAAGTTATCGGCAATACCTATTATGGGATGGGCCCAATACTAAACTCTGATACTGTAAGTGTCATAAAAAACAACATCTTTTATGGCATTAGCCAGCCTAGCACTTCCATACCCTTCTATCGTACACTAAGCGGAAGTGATGTTTCCCACAATATTTTTTATGACCCCAACAATAAGTTTCCCAGTTCATCAGGCGGGGTGGAAGTTAATCCGATGTTCGTTAGCACTAACTTCAATAGCATCGATTTACGTCTACAGTCGAATTCTCCCGCCATCAATACGGGTGTAAACCTCGGGTCACAATATATTATGGATATTGAAGGAAAATTGCGAGGCGAAGTTTGGGATATCGGTGCTTATGAATTAAAATAATCCGCACAGTTTTGAAATATTAAGGTTTTGCTCGCAAATGGAATCCCATAGCATCAGACTAATTTCTGGAAAATCAACCCAGTTGCAGGGCAGCATGCACATGTTCAGATGGATGTCAATGACCATGGCGACAAACTAGCTTCACAATTTAGGGGCTGTCCAAATCGGACAGCCCCTTTGCATTCTCCCAACATTCCGAACCCTACGGGTCGAGAAAATAACAATTTTGGATGGGTTTTGCTTTTGCGCTGTACGGGGCCAACTTGATGGTCGATGGCTTCGATCAGCCCTGTTTCTTGGCTGATCCCAGCTACGATGCCGAGATAATCCAATCGTTGCGTTTCAAATCGCTGTCCCGTTTCCATCCGCCAAGCTTACTTGATTATTCCCAAAATCGGCATCCAAAGGTGCGGAATGTGGGATACAGTCAACCCGCCCAGATTAAAATCATTCACGGCCGCATCTCCAAGAGGGAATCCCGCCGTGCTATAATTTACAGCAGTTCGCGTCGTGCCAACTCACGGCGGGGGTTAGATCCGCATGTGTGTTAGCGCACACGTGTGGATCGCTATTTATGCGTAACATCAGATATTAATACTGACCCAGTTCTACGGGGGGCATTCTCAGATAATTTGTAGCTCGCTTTTTGGATTGGATATCAGATATTACTCGAGATACTTGCTCTGTCTGTAATTCCAATGCATTTGCAATTTCATTAATATTTACCCCTTTTTCATATCCTATCCAAATTGTGTCCAGAATTTCGAATGGTACTCGATAAAAGAACTCCTCTTGCGTGCTTCCGCCCGGATACGTGTCTGTTGTGGGAATTCTTGATCGAATTTCATCCGGGATATTTAAATATTTAGCCAGTTGAAAAATTTGGGTTTTATAGAGGTGCAGAATCGGACTTATATCCACGCCGCCATCACCCCATTTCACAAAAAAACCTAAATCATGTTCATTCTTATTCGCTGTACCAATCACTGCATAATTACGAGCCTCAGCATGATAATACAAAATGCTCATTCTGCTACGCTGTTTAAGATTTGATGCCGCGACAATCTGTTGATATTCATCTTTGGGCAAACGCTTGCTTATTTCATTTCCATCTGGCGAGGTTACCACCAGTCTATACACATTCATTGCATCCTGGTGAAGCAGATCTGGCGGCAGGACAATCTTTGTGGCCCATCCTGGTTGATGATATTCGGGAATGACTCTGCTTATCGCATCATCCCTTCGTTTGTAACAACTAAAACCTTCCAGCGCATCTGAAATAGATTCAGTAACAGTATTGACGCCTAGCATGTCAGCCAGGTTTTTAGCCAACCTGGCACTATCCAGGTCAGATTCTTTTTCCGGCATTAGAACCCCTAATACGCGCTCTGCACCAACGGCTTTAACAATCAATGCCAGAACTACTGACGAATCGATACCGCCGCTTATTCCAACAACCCCTCCCTGCTTTCGTAATGTATCAAGAACCAATGGTCGTAATTTTCCGCAGATCCTGTTTGTTTCATCTTCGGGATCAATATTAAGCCACTCCCGGCTAAATTCTTTTGGCAACTCGGATTTGGGAAATTCCTGGCGAGTGTTCATACAACCTCCAATCGGATATTACCGCTCAATAACTTTGAGAACGGTTGGATTAATTGCTTTTAACTGAAAGTTCTTAATAAAGAGCTGATGTAGTAATTGGATGGAAATAATGCCTGCAACAGCCATCGCATCCACCTCACTGAGCTTACTCGCACTGGATGCTTTTTCTATCATTGCCATAGCAGCTCCAGTATTAAAAAAACCATTTTCCTTTATACATTTTTCAGAGAGTAATTCTTTAACATAATCCGGAGGCTTTGTGAAAAAACATTGGTTTATTGGAGCACGAAAAGGTTTCTTTCCCCTTTTCCATATGCTAACCGGTAATAGTTTTGCCCCCAGGCGCTTCAATATCCATTTTTCTTTCAGGCCATTTAATTTAAGAGTATCAGGCAGACGATTGCAGAACTCGACCATACGATGATCAAGGAAAGGCTGGCGCGCCTCCACCGAATTAGCCATCGCCATCCGGTCACCTTGCGAGGATAATAGATAGGGAGACATGAATGTCATGATTTCAAGGTATTGCGCTTTGGCTAGAGGCGACCATCGAAAAAAGTTTGCCGGGAGGCTGTCAAAAGATAATTGAAGTTTTTGATCTGTGCTTCGAATAAAACGCAAATTTCGCGCCGAATTATTCCATCGCAACACATGTGAGTAATATGGGGAGTCAGTTTCGAGCAGCCCTTTCTTGAAAAAGGCTTTCAGATAATCCACTTGTTGAGCAGAAAAACTCTCAATATCACTATACAGGCGTTTAAATAACAACGGTCTTAGAGCAGATTCAGGATCTTTTGCCCAAAAACGCCGAACCTGCATTTCCTTAAAAATATCATAACCCGCCAAAAACTCATCGGCGCCTTCCCCTGTTAGGACAACCTTGTATCCAGAGTCGGCTACCAATTTGGATAACAAGAACATGGGAGCAGGCGCTGTACGCAATATCGGTGTTTCGGTGTGCCAGATAACATCCGGGAAAGCAGATCCTATATCCTCGTAACTGCACTTCACAATGTTGTGCCTGGCGTTGAAATAATTCGCCACTTCAAGTTGGAAATGGCTCTCATCAAATTCGGGATCGGTAAAGGAGATTGAAAAAGTCTCGAGTGGATAATTTGAGTGGCTGCGAATTAAAGATGTAATGATGGATGAGTCTAATCCTCCACTCAAGTAAACGCCCACCGGAACATCTGATCTTAATCTGAGGCGGGTGGAATCAATGAGGAGACTCTCCAGTTCATCAAGATATTCATTTTCTGTGTGGGAGGAAATTGGCTGTGCAAAATCCAGGGACCAGAAAGCCTCCACAGAAATTTGCCCTCTTTTCGCAATCAAGTAATGTCCAGGGGGTAATTCTTTGATACCTGTAAAAATTGATCTTGGGCTTTGAACACTCCAAAACGTAAAAACCTGCTGAAGTGCATTCGGATCAATTTCTGCTCGAATACCAGGATAAGCCAATAGAGCCTTAATTTCAGAACCAAATATAAGTTTCTTCTCATGGATAGTATAAAAAAGTGGCAGGATCCCAAGACGATCTCTTGCCAAAAATAATGTTTGATTGACATTATCCCAAATCGCTAGTGAGAATTGCCCATTTACTCGCTTAAGAAACGTAACGCCGAATTCTTCATATGCGTGCAATAGCGTTTCGGTATCGCTCTTTGTCTTGAAGCGATGACCACGTCTCTCGAGCTCTTCTCTCAATTCGATATAGTTGAAGATTTCGCCGTTAAAGACAATCCACAGGGTTTCGTCCTCATTGCTAATAGGCTGATTCCCAGTTTCCAAGTCAATAATACTAAGACGAGCATTACCCAATGACACATCTTTATCAGAATAGATCCCACAACCATCTGGGCCGCGATGGCGGATCATTTCCAGCATTTGTTGAATCACCGATCTATCGATGCGGTGAGAGGGTGATACGTTTAGAACTCCACAGATCCCACACATTTCAGCCTATTTCATATTTTCTTAATTCTGATTTGGTCACTTTGCCATGTGAATTCACAGGGAAGGACTTTGTTATGATTATTTCTTGAGGCCACATGTGCCTGGCTAAGTGAACATGACAAAAATCCATAATCTCTGTTGATTTAAGAGTTGACCCATCACATAAGATAACGAAAACCTTGATCAATTCTCCAGCTTGTTCATCAGGGAATCCAACCGCAGCAGCAGCAACCACATTTGGAATCTGCATCACACAGGCCTCTACTTCATAGCTGCTCACACGATAACCATACGATTTTATAAAATCACTTTTCCTGTCTACGATGTAAATGAATCCTTGCTCATCAACTGTAGCCATATCCCCGGTAAAAAGCATGCCGTTAGAAAATTTTTCTTGGGTCGCCTCCTTATCATTATAGTAGCCAGGAGATATATTATCCCCACTGGCTACAATCTCACCAATTTCCCCTGCTTGTACATATTCGCCATCTTCTTCTCTTACAACGGACAAAGAAACACCGGGAATACCTCTGCCGATCGAGCCCAATTTAGAATTTAGCAATTCCGGAGGCAGGTAAGATAATCGAGCCGTTGCTTCAGTTTGGCCATACATCACATAAATTTTTGCCAAAGGATAGGAATTTATTAACTCTCTGAGCAAAGAGTCATAGAGTTTGCCACCAGCCTGTTGAAATATTTTTAGATTCGGTAAGCTTCTCACAGGAAATGTTGAGTTTCGAAGTAATGTATGATATGTCGATGGCACACCTGCAAAACCAGTGCACTTGGTGGTTTCCATCAGATCAATTACAGTCTCAGAATAAGTAAATGAATTGCTTAGAACCAGAGTTGCACCAACGCGTAAGTGAGTATGCAATAAAGATGCGCCATAGCAATAGAAAAAAGGCAAAATGACCATCATTCGTTCTTCAGAATTAAGATCAAGATATTTAATGATCGATTCAGTATTAGCCTGGATATTGCGGTGTGTTATTCTAACGGCGCGCGGCTGACCTGTAGTCCCAGATGTGAACATTAATGCCGCATCGAGTTCAGTATCAAAATTCGGGTCAGGAACATCCCAGTCCAAATCCCCGGTTTTCAAGAGGGTATCGTCAAGGATAAAATACGGGAATTCCTCACAACAACTTACGAATCTAGTGTACAGAGATTTGTCAACAAATAAATACTTGCAGTCAGCAAATGTCATATTGCGCTTAAAGCTGTCAGCGGAAAGCAAGGTAGAAACTGGGACAGCGACAGCACCAATTTTTAATATGGCCAAATATGCAGCTGCCCAATATGGCGAGTTTACCCCCCAAATGGCCACCCTATTGCCTGGTTCAATTTTCTCGTTATTCAATTCATGAATCAGCCGAGCACAAATTCTCTTGAACGAACAGTAAGTAACTGTTGCATTCTTAGTAATAAATGCTAAACCATTATCATTTGAATTATTAAGAAGATAGTCTGTTGTATTCATGATACATACCAATAATAGGGATTCAGATATTTCGAACTTTACTTCTAATAAATTTAGAAAGGCATGATATCGAGTCAAAGTTCTCCGGAACCACCTCTGAATCTTTGATTGTGATATCAAATTGTTTTTCAATAAACGCTACTAACTCTAAGACGCTCGTTGAGTCAACAATGCCATTATCAAGGAAAGATGTTTCATCAGTATAAGCAAATCCATCCGATGAAAACAAAATGTTCTTTTCTATAAAAGTTCGGAGTATTTCTTCAACAGTTGTCATCATAAATCCTCATTTTCCTTAGTCCAAATGAAAAGCGGTCAATATACTTAGGCAGTTCCTAAGTCTGAATGGTTTTTGCGAAGGCCGATTATTCGTTTCGTGAATACTTCCTCCTAATACTAGAGATTGTTTGAACATACTTGTAGGTTTTTCTAATAAAAAAGAAGCGGAATTCACGCAATTTTGGCAGTTCTTTGAACTTAATCATGAAATGCATCCACTTGGCGGATATGTTATCCTCGTAGTAATAAGCATATATCCGACGCCACCCTTCCATTTTCAATATAAACGCTAAAGATAGGTAAATGGGAACCGCAAGTTTATTCCCTCTGAAAGCGGGATCAATAAAAATACCCGCTGCATATGCATCTCCATCGGCACAAGCGATTCCTAGCCTATCAAGATCAGTGCAACTGATTGGAGATTTTCGATTGAGTGGAGCAACGCACCAAATATCACCAATAACCTTGGAGTCCTTCACAAGACCAAAACCGCGTAATCCACTCTTGCTTCTGTACAGCGCTTTGAAATACCGATTACGAATGGAGAAACTCGGATTTCCAGCGCGTAAATCCTCTAAATTTAATTCCACAAATTGATATTCCGCATTCTGAAGAGGATTTTGTTGACAATTTAGTGACGTCAAATCTATAAAACCTGGGACCACCACTCTCGCAATAAACACATACTCACGGAAAAACTGCAATAAGCTTTTGTGGCTAATTGCATCAAATAATAATTGTACTAAAATTAATATATATTCAAATATTTGCCTTAACATATGCTTCCTTTTAATGGTGCAAGTAGAGTTTTTGTATGCAATACAGGATTGACAGGTTCACTACATATGGTGATTTCAATATCGTCACCATTCAAAGCAATCTTTGCCGTTGCAATTTTCTGGTCGTTGCCTGAATAATCATTATTCAGGTCGGCGCGATTTTTCCACCAGGAGGCTACTTCTCCTGGCAAAGCATGCCAGTATCCTCCCCGTTCTTTAATTTTTTGCAAGAATGATTCGTAAATCTGTTTTGATGCTCCTCGGCTGGAATAATCAGGATGCACGTTTACGAGAGCCATGCCGTGATACTTTTCCAAAAAGCAAATTTTTTCCAACCATATCCTGGGAGATGTTTCGCCTAATAAATTAAACAATACAAAATCCTGCGTTAGGGTGTAGGGAAGTTCGGTGAAGTGACCAATCGTAAATGGCCAGATACTCATGACACCGCCCGGCATTGGTTCGTATGGGTCTGTATCAAAGAAAGAAAGGTCATAGTCCATTTCCAACCTTTGCATCCAGGCGGGGTTACGCAATGTTAGTGGTGAGCGGAATCCTGTGGATCGGAAATCTTTCAAATAACGGTTTATTTTTTTTGCCCGCTGGCTGAAGCCGTTATATGAATTGAACAATTTCCCATCATGTTTCAAGCCATGTATGCCTATCTCGAACCCACGCTGGCGCAAATCCTTGATTAATCCTTGATCGAGCGGGTAGAGTTCAGGGACAAAGTTGAAGAGTGAACGGAATCCAAGCGCTTCTTCCATGTCAGCCAAAATAGGAACAAGGCGCTGTCCCTTTGCGGATTCTATGTCATGGGTTAGAACAAACGCGAAGTTTTTACCTTCCGGCCAGAAATATCGAAAGTTGATTTCATTTTGGCCTGAAATTATCAACCCCTGCCTGATAATCTCCCATTGGAATTGCACAAATCGCTTTTCTATAGGCCAGTTCAGTAGAAATTCCTTGCCCCTGGACCCGTTATACATCTGTCGAAGGAGACGAATCAGCGTGCGAGGAATTAAGGGTTTGAACTGGTAATACACGCGATGGAGCAGGCCCAGGTGGTACCGGTTGGGGCCGAACTGCCCCTCACCCAGAGTCCATTCCAGGACAGATTCGATATCCTTCGTTTCTGGCAGCCCAAGTACTGGCAGCGCCCGGCGAATGGCTTCAGCCCAGATTTCTGCGGGAAAATCGGGTTGGCAGCGCCAGAAATTTCGCGGGTGGTTGGAATTCCAGAGTAAGGGAGTCAGCTTTTCCATAATTTATCCAATTCTAAAATCGAGGATGCCATTTTCGATGGGGAAAGAAGCTTCGCACCCTCGACAATAGTAGGTGAATGCCTGACGGGTCAATTCCTGGTGACATGCCGGGCAAACGAGGATGTCATCCAAACGCTGACTGGTTTTGATTTGGCCTTCTGACGATAAGGTTGCCCGGCAATTAATCCAGGGGGCCAGTTTGATAGCGCCAAATAACGGCGTAAGCGCTTCTGCGAGGGATGAAAAGCGTTCAGTGTCAGCTGGCAATTTATCCAGAATGCCTGCGCCGAGGTATTTCGTCCTGGTGAACCCATGTTGTTTCAGTAATTGTTCAATCTGGGCCGGGTGATGGCTGATTAATCGTGTGCCAATCCCTGTCGGCTTGATTGTCAATGGATTTTCGCGCGTACGACGCAACGTCCAATGCAATAATTGCCTGACGCTCAGTTTGTTGCAGTAGTTGAAAATGAGATTTCCGCCATTACTGATAATGCGCTGCATTTCAGACAGGATGACCTGCGAATCGTTTATATGGTGAAATACACGTATCATGAGGACACAATCGAAGCTGCCTGGGCGAAATGGCAGGCGATTGGCATCGGCGGCAATGTAGGTGGCTCTTTCTTCGATGGTTTCCTGCGCCTGTCGCAAAAGTGTGATCGAGCCATCTAACATCACCACCTGCTCAAAGCGCTCCAGGTAACAACTGGCCAAACGGCCATAGCCGCAGCCAAGATCAAGGATACGCTGGCCTGAAACAGGCAGGAGTTTACGCACAATTGCCCGTTCCAGTTTATCCAGCCGCATTTTGGCGGGGTCATCCCAAAAATCTTTGTATTCGACTCCATCGTACATGCGGCTGGCCTGTTGGGGATTAAAGGTGGGTGGTAACCCGGCTGCTTTTGAACTCATTCTGCCTCTCTTGCCTCGATTGCTGTTATTTAACCGAAATGTTTATAGAGTAATTCTCCCGTGAGTCTGCAAACCCAGGTGGGAGATTTTTGTAAGATGATGTTCATATAACGCATTAATCCTCCGTCTTTCATATGATTGGACCCGCCCTTGAGACTGGTATAAACAAGGGGCGTTTCCTCTGCACCCCAACGGCTTTTAAACGTGCGCAAGCCGGTGTTTTCGAGATCGGTCCGACCCATGTCAAAGCGGCTAAAACCGCCTTCGTAGCCTTTTTGGATCGCTGTCCACATTAGCAGGTTGTTGGGGCGATATTTCAGGCCATCCTCACGGGATGCGCCATATTTGTAGGTGAGGGTTTCCTTGCAGTGAAGAAAGATTGCTCCGGCCAAACACAGACCGTGTCGATATGCCAAGAGCAAAAAACCGTGTTCCTGTTCAAGGAGTAAATGCTGTATAGCCTCGAAATATTTCCAGGGCTGTACCGGGACCCCTTGGCGGCGGCGGGTAATCAAATGGAGCCGAAAAAAATCAGCCAGGTGTTCTGTCGTTTCCCCCAGAATGATCTTAACATCGTTTTCTTGTGCAGTTTTGATGTTACGCCTGTGCATTGTATGGGTATGCTTCCAAACCCATTGCTCGCCAGGAGTAAGATCAATCTCGTGAATAACGTATCGAGAAGAAACTTCAAGCGTGGGTAAGGTTGGGTACACCCCGCGCAATTCAAGCCTGGAAATTTGGTTATTTGCCGCAAGGTTGAGTATGCCTTCGCCTAATTTCCTTAGAGAAGATTCGTCAGTATAAAGAGGCCAACAGTAATCTGAAAAGGGCAAAGATACCCAGCGTTTACCGGTAATTGGGCTATTGATCTCCATCAACGGTACTGCTGCGGCAAGTGCACCATCTACAGTTGGAAGGGCGGCAATAAATGGCTGGTAGCCATAGCATTCGGCCAGCAACTGTGACCAGGCTGGGTGATGAAAAATCCCCGCCCTTGGGCTGGAATCCAAGAAAGCAGTCCAACGCGGATCGGATAGTGACAACTGAAGGATTGAAGCATTTACCATATAAATTCTCGCGTTCCTTTTCAAAGTACAACTTTACGATATTTTGTGGCGGGCTTTTGGTCAGTTTTTTGGAAACAAATTACCGGTTCAGATGCCCAGCGCGGCGACCCAAGCGTGTATAGCAGCCACATCGAGGAGCGAAATGCCCAGGCTTTCAGGGGTGATTTGGCTTGCATAGCACGATAACAGGAACTACTCTCGGGCAGTGGCAGATACACTTCCACCGGGGTAAAGCCAAAAGAGCTCACAAATTCAAGGATGGTCTTAAAGGTGAAATACCTGACATGCGCGTAAAATTCGTATTTGGATTTCTCTCGCAATGGATTATGGAAACTTTCCCCTTTGAAGAGATAGCCTGGAAGATGCGTGAGACCGGCATAGTTGGGTGTCGAAATGTAAAGATAGCCTTGATTCGAAAGAATGCGGCGAATTTCTTTCAGGTGATGGTCGAGAAATATGATATGTTCGATCGTTGCCAATGAAACTACGGCATCGAAATAGCCATCGGGAAATGGGAAAACTGTGTCATCATCGTCAATGTCGAAGGAGACTGTTCTTAATCCCTGTCGTTCCAGAACGCGCAGACAGGTTGGGGCAATGTCGTTGCAGACCAGCTCAGCTGGATAGTTGTCATGGATTCTGCGCGCTGCGCACCCAACGCCAGCCGCAACGTCCAATATGCGGTTGTGGTTGCGGCCATCAAATACCCCAGGGAAAATGCGGTGGCGTTCATGGAAACTGGGATAATCATCGATTCTTTCCACCCCTTTCAGACGAGCTTCCTCGACATTGGTGGCATCTTTTCTCATGACAACCTCCCCGATAGTTTAACCTGCCTGGTATTTTGAAATAAGTGGCCGAGAGCGTTTTTACTGAAGTCGGCGTAACGTTTGTAAAAAGGCTTGGGATCCTGCGAGTCATAAACCGCGGAGACGTGCGGGTTGATATAAGGCGAAATGATTTGTGCCAGACTCTCACCTTGTTTGAAAATCTGCTGGGGGATGAATGGCAGGTCGCGTTCCATATCGATCCAGAAAAATTCGTCTCGAAAGCTTGTTTGCTCAGGAACAATTCCTTCGACGAGATGGCGGTAGTGCAGCCAGGGAAAGTTAATGCCACAATTGACCGCCAACAAGGTCGAAAGGTTATGCCGGCCATTGACGTCTATCAGTTTATAGATGCCGTCGCGCGCATCTTTTTTGAATTCAGTGCAAGAATATCCATAGAAGCCTAGCGCCTGAAGGATTTTTCTGCCTGGTTCAAGCACTTCGGGGATTTGTTTGCTTACAGCAACACAGGGCGAGCCAAATTCCGGCGGGGCCTTTCTGACATGCTGCGCGGTGAACTCAACCAGTGGTTGACCATCCCAGAAGTAAGAGTTGTAGTTCACAACCTGAGCGTCATCACCGGGTATGATTTCCTGCAACGTGACTTCTAATCCCGCCTCAGCAGACTGTTGATAGATGGCGAGCATCTGCTTCAGGTTATCTACGGATACCATCTTGCGGCCAAAGCGGGTGAAGAATAGATGACTCTGGCAAGGTTTTACCAGGCACGGATACTCAATCGTCTTCCCGTAGTGTTCCACGTCCTCCAGGGATTGGGGGACGATGGTCTTGGGGGCCGCCACGCCAACGGCTTCAGCCAGGGCATAGGTATACTTTTTTTCTATAAACTGCCTCACGATGGCCCATTCTGGGCAGGCTACAATGAAGTGACGGGCAAGCATCTCTTTGTGCTGTGATACGGTAACGAGTGTTTGGTCAGAGACAGGCAACAACAAGCCGCCGCCGAAGCGAGGCGCAAGTTCCAGCAACCGAGCCAGGAACTCGTCTTCAGCTTGCTCCGGGTGAGGGACATAAACCTGATGTTTGACATATTTTGAAACGTAGCCCATATCCTTGTGGCGGTCATAGTAAACGGCGACAATTGGAACACCCATTTTGCCCAGGGCGCGGATGACTCCCAGGCCCATGGTGTGGGTTGCAAGAACAATGGCTGGCTTCAACATGCCTTCCTGATAAGTACTCATAACCTGACCTGCTTTCACGACCAAAGATGTGTTATTCATTTTTCTCAGTTATTTCCGTTACCCGGAAATTCTCAATCTAATCCATTTCAATTCTCAGTTTATTTACGACAAGAGTTCGTACACCAAGACAATAACGCCATCCATCCATGCAAAAATCTATTAGCGTCTGGAAGTGGCGATGGCATAAGCCCGAAACAATTCATCCTGCTGATGTTCCCAACACAAACATTCCTTTATCCGTTTCTGCCCAGTCTCGCCCATAACCTGTCTGCGGGGCAAGTCATCGAGCAGGGTTAGAATCGCGCGGCCGAATGCTTGTGTATCACCAGGCTTGAGATAGACGGCCGCGTCTTGTGCTGTGTGCCGTGTCTCTGGAAGTTCATAAGCCACAATTGGTTTGCCCAGAGCCATATATTCTCCAACTTTGATAAACGTTGAACAGATATTGAGCGGGGTCAGCGGTTCTGGAGAAAGAAGAACATCAGCAGTGCATAGATATTGGCGCAATACAAAGTCATCACGTATCATGCCGGGAAAATCTACTACATCTGTGATTCCCCAAGCCGCCGCATTTGCCTGGGCCTGTTCCCGAACAGACCCATCACCGAGCAGAACAAAAAGGATGTCTCGACGTCCAAGTTCATTGACAATGTAGCGGATTGATTGCAGCAGTTCGTCCACGCCATCTTCGGGCCCCATCACACCGGCAAAAGCAGCCATATAAGGGAACCCTCGTTTCAGACTCGGA
>JAGXRB010000422.1 GCA_018336075.1 Bacteroidota bacterium | reverse complement strand
CAATATGGTTTTTGCAGGTGGTGATTTCAAAGTCTATCATTGGTCAGGTTTAGATGCTCAGCCAACTGTTTTACTTAATTACCCTGCTGCACCTGCCCGACTTGGCGATGCTTTTACTGTTTTGGGAGATCCTGCAACGAGTGCAAAACTAATTGCCAGCGGCCACGGCACTCAAAGTTATTATGTGTGGAACATTGAAAACGGTCAGATTTCAAATACCGTCCCAATGGTTTATACTTATGAAAACACATTAAACGCAAACTTCGGAAGAGTTACCAAAGTACCTGGCGAAGATTTGTATCTGGCTAGCAGCTCCGGTGCCGGCTTACTATTGCTGAACAGCGAAATGGTTTTACAGGCGCAGACTCAAGCGGGATACTTCCCTTATTGGTCAATGTATCCTCAGATTTTCTATTTTAAAAACCACAGATATCTTGCTTATATCCACGTAAAAGATGCTCCCGGAGAGAATATGCTTTATATATTGGACATCAATGATGGAGCAAACGCTTTGGAAGCAATCCAGAATTTTGAAACAACTCCATTCGCTGACAGAGTAATTCATTCAGTGAATATCGGCAATCTTGCAAATGGAAATGCAAGTGTAGGCCTGGATATTTTAAATGATGCAGCAGGCAATGTTTTAATGATGGCATATGCAGCAGGCAATGGCTTTGTTGCACAAAAAATTGGAGATGAAGTTAATGTTGGATTTTTCGAACGCAACACAGCATCCTTTAATTTATTCCCAAATCCTGCCAACACTTCATTTAACGTTTCATCAGAGAGTATGATTAAATCAGTCATAATCTATGATGTCACCGGAAAAGTATGCAGGGAGATCAGTGGCAACGATTACCAGGTCAATATAGATACAGATGGTTTGAGTAATGGTTTATTCCTTGTACGTGTTAAAACCGATAATGGAATTTCAAGTAGAAAACTTCTCATTCAGAAATAGAGTTAGTTTGTAAACCTAAAACGCGATTAGAACACTGTCAAAAGGCAGTGTTCTAATCGTTTATAGATGTTTGGAAAAATCAATCCCTATATGATTTTAAGAATCGACAGCCATAATAAACTTGACCCTTTTGAAACTGCAATTGAAACTGCAGCTTCTGACTGGCCTTTTGCTGAACAAATCCAGTTGGTTGATACTGTAACAGGAAATGTTTGCAGAAACATGACAAAGGTTTCTTTGTTTGCAAATGCAGATCATTTATTTATAAGATTTGTTTGTTTTACAGATGCTGTTTTTTCGTATCTGACCAAAAGAAATTCGAATGTCTGGGAGGAGGAGGTGGCAGAGGTTTTTCTTCAGCCACCTGGCATGGAAAATTATTATTTTGAACTGGATGTTAACCCAAATAATGCTGTTGCTGATTTATACATAAGAAATGATGAGCGTCAGGATGGCTCAAAAAATGTTCAGGCCATAAAACCATGGACTTGTAAAAATCTTGAAACCAGAATTTTTGTGAAAGGAAAGCTGAACGAAAAAGGAGGGGCTCAGTATTGGATTGCTGAATATAAAATACCCTTTGTAAGTTTGGAGCTACAAGAGCTTAATCAGGCACAGAAATGCTGGAAGGCTAATTTCTACAGAATTGATAGAAGCGAAAAGGAAACAGAGTATCATGCATGGAATCCAACCGGAAAAATTGATTTTCACATGATGGAAAAGTTCACGAGCATTATGTTTATCAAGGATTAATTGAATGACATAGAAAAGAGAGAAAATAAAAAAACCTGCTTGTTTTTCGAGCAGGTTTTTTAAATTTTTATTTGACTTTATGCCTGTGCTTCCGCAGGAACTACGGATACAAAAGATCTGTCGTCGCGTTTTTTGCGGAATTCAACTGTGCCATCAACGAGTGCGAAAATGGTATGATCTTTTCCAATACCTACATTTTCACCAGGATGATGTTTTGTGCCACGTTGACGAATGATGATATTGCCGGATTTGGCAAACTGTCCACCAAAAATTTTCACTCCAAGTCGTTTACTTTCTGATTCACGACCGTTGTTTGAACTACCAGCTCCTTTTTTATGTGCCATTGTATATCAGTTTTTCGTGTTCTTACTCTGTGATTGCCTCAATCAAAACCTTGCTCAGGTATTGGCGATGGCCGTTTGATTTCTGATAACCTTTTCTTCTTTTCTTTTTGAAGACGGTTACTTTATCTCCTTTAAGGTGCTCAATAATCTTTACGTCAACCTTGGCTCCGGTGAGTGTAGGCGTGCCTACTCTTACCTGACCTTCGTTGTCGATTAGAAATACTTTTTCAAAAGAAGCGTTGCTTCCTTCTTCTCCTTCGAGCCTGTGGACAAAAACTTGTTGTCCCTGGCGCACCTTAAACTGCTGTCCTGCTATGTCAACTACTGCGTACATAATATTTTCAATTCTAATTTTTTAGGGCCAAAATCGGACGGCAAAAATACAAATTATTTTGATTTACAAAACATTTCTTTTTAAAAAATCATAGATTTAAAGAAGAAGATGATACACTGGCAATTATAGGTCGCTTTTTCTTGTTCACCAAAAGCACTCCTCCGATAATCATCGCGATCCAAAGCAAGTGTTTAAGCGTAAAATACTCTCCGTCTGCAATTCCCCAGAGCAAGGCCACTATTGGAATGAGGTAGGTGACCGAAGAAGCGAAGATTGGCCCTGTAATTTTGATCAGTGTGTTGAATGCAATCATTGCCAAAGCCGTACCAACAATGGCTAATATTGCAATATACAGAAGACCTTTCCATGCTTTTGGGTCATTTGCAAACTGACTTACAACATCTGTTGCGCCAAAAAGAATTATTGATGCAATGATTCCAGCTATAAAAAAAGTCATGGATGTAATCGTTAGCGAATCGATATGCCTTAGTTTAGCTTTGATGAGGTTCACATTGATTGCATAAAAAACTGTAGCCAGAATGATAAGCGATGAATACTTCAAATTGAAACTAAAAGCATTGCCACCGCTGATACTGATGAGTCCTATTGCTCCTGCAAGGCCTGTAAAAACACCTATAACATTGATTAAACGCGTCTTAAGTCCAAACAAAAGAAATCCGGCGATAAGTGTAAATAATGGTGTAAGTGAGTTCAATAGTCCGGCTGTTGCGCTATCGATTCCTGTTTGTGCAATGGAAAATAAAAATGCAGGCAATAAACTTCCCATCACTCCGGAAAGACTTAACCAGTAAAAGTCATTTCTGCTGATTTTGTTTATCTTTTTGAGCGCAAAAGGTAGCAAAAACAAAAAAGTGATGACTACACGCAGTGCGCCTACCTCAACCGCAGAAAAATACTCCAGACTGCGTTTTATCAGTATGAATGAGCTGCCCCAGGTGACAACCAATGCTGCCAGAATGAACCAGGAAAGATGCTTAGGATTCATAATTGATGCAAGTTTTGCGGCGGCAAAAGTACGTTAAATATACACATCAAATTTTTGATGGCATTTCAAGGTATGTAATGAGTTTTTTTTCTGTGAAGAGAATAAATAAGGTGTATTTTCCCGGCTTTATTTGAATCATCAGGAAAACACACCTTACTTAATGTGTCGTTATAGAGAATATTTTAAGACTTTCAGATCAGGCTTATTTCTGAACGACTATTTTAAGACTCTTTTCGTTTAATTTTATGAAGTAAACGCCATTAGATAAGTTACTTACGTCAATATTATTAGCGCCTGGAATAACTAAAAAGTCAGCAATCTTTTTACCTGAAATATCAAAAAGAAATGCATTCTCTTGTTGTTTTCCCTCATATTTCAAAATCATTTTATCCATCACAGGATTTGGATACACAGACAAAAGAGCACTTTCGTTTTCTTCAATTCCGACACCCGTATCATATACATTCATTCGAATGGCAACATTGCCCCATTGGGTGTTGTCGAAGGTTGTAAGCTTGTTTTCGGTTTTTCGCCAGAACAAGCCGTTTTCTGTTCCGTCATAGCCAACGCGGATGCTATTGGTGCCTGTTTGATTCACCATGAGCGCATAAAATCCAGCATCTAGTTCGACAGGTTCTTCAAGTTGCCAGGTAATGAATTGCTCGCTCATTGATGGATCACGAAATATCTCCGGACTGGTATAAATCTCCGAAATGATGGTGCTGTCTGCCATATTGATTTCAAAAAGACTTACAGTGAAATTCACGTTGTTCGTCAATTCGTGCCAGCCGATAGTATAAGAAGTGAAATGATCTGTTTGAAGAAGCTGATAAAGATTGCCAAAAGTAATGTCATTGGAGCCTCCAATGCCTCCTTCAAGCTCGCCATATTCGGTAGAGAAAACGGAGTCGCTGACAAAAATCCTTAAAAGAGCTGCATTTGTCGGACCGCTGAGATCAATGCCTGCTGCCAGAAAATGATGATAAAAATAGAATTCTCCGGATTGTGTTGGCACAAAAGGTGGATTTGCTGTGAATGCAAATTCAAATCCGGCTGGAAAAAAGGCAACTGTATTGCTATTGGCAACATTTCCATTATCGTTGGAAATATTCAGATAAAGACTTGGAATTCCATTTATTCCGGTGTTTTCTCCTTTTGCTCCAAAATTAAACGGAGAAAAATGATTCAAAGGTGTTGATGCATATTTGGGCACATTCAAGTCGCTGATTGTCATTTGATAGGGCTGGAGATTAAACTCACTGATTGTTACCTCGTCAATCATCCACTGTTCAGCCCAAACAAATCCGTCATCAAATTCAAAACGGAATCGAACCTGATTGGCTTGTCCGGCGATGTTGTCAACAATCAGTTCTGTAAGCGCAAAATTATCGATCGTACCTATAACAGTACTAAATTCAGCTACTTGCACCCATGGATTATTGTCTGCCGAATAATGTACTCTGGCAAAATTTGTTGCTCCAAAACGGTTGAAGAAATGTTTGAAACTTATTTTCAGTCTGCCCACAAGTGCAGAAGTATTCACTGGCGGCGTAATCAATGAAGCATGCACATTGACACCTTGTCCGGCCAAATCACTGTCGATAATTGCTCTGCTATCCTCAAAAAACCAATTGTATCCGGATTCTGATTCATCTGTAATTTGCCAGTGAAGGGGTAAATTATTGGCATCAAAAAGTTCTGTTAAAGGAAGATCCTGAACTGTGATGGGAACAAGCGTTATTGGTAAAAGCATGTTTGAATTTGCAGTTACATTGTCCCAGATTTGATTGTAACCCTCGGCATATATATAATAAGGATAGAGACCTTCCAAAAGAATTATGCTTGCTTGCCCTTGTGCGTTTGTTAAGAGTGTTTGACCGGCAATCTCAATTAAGGCATTTTCAACAGCTCCTGAAGACCCAATTAAAGAAAAAGTAAGCTCAAAGCTTGGCAGAGAAACCAGATTTATAGGAATAACAACACTTTGATCAGAAATTGTAAAATTACCTGTTTGACTGATGTGAAAAGGATGTGAAACGGCATAATTAAATGTTCCGGCTGTAAGATTGAAAATGGCAATACCATTTACATTGGTTTCTATTTGTTGGCTGCCTATTTGAACAATTGCGCCTTCGAGCGGATTTTGTCCATCTGAAGATACCTGAAATGTTGCAGTTAATAAATCGCTGATAGTAAACACCTGTTCGTTTACAAAATCAGAACCTGCAAAAGCACCGTCAACTGTTTGAACGCTCCAATAATAGGTTCCTTCATCAAGTCCCTGAATGATAGCACCCTTATGCGTTCCTGTATTTCCATTTTCAGGCAAAAATAGTTGACCTGTTGATGGGTCGGAAACCGGTGAAACGATATCTATTCCACCTGGTGTAGTTCCAACGCGTAAATTATACGTCAATGATGATTCAGCTGTCTGATTATCTGAACCACTTAACCAACTCAGCGAAGCACCTCCACCTGAGACAGACGCCTGTAAACCGGTAGGTTGCAGGGGAGGAGTGTTGGCAACGGGAGTATTGTTAGTGTAAATCTTTGTATGAAAGTCTCCTACATTGAAGTATCCGGAAACTAAAACATCAAGTTTACCATCATTGTTGTAGTCTCCCCAATATGCTGATGAACGTCTTAGGCCTGGGAATGCGAATCCAAGATATTTCGTAAAAACATCATTTCCCTGATTCAGATATATTTCTGTAACCCTTGTTGCTCCGGTGGAAACGTTTGATCCGGTTAAAATTACGTCGATAAGTCCGTCGTTGTTCATGTCGCCAAAGGCAACACTTCCCTGTATTATGCCCGTCATAGGAGTAGGGACAAACTGAAAGCTTGTTCCCTGAATATTTTTGTACAAACGTGTTTGTAAAACATCGCTATTGTTACTACCTGCAATGAGTATATCAAGAAATCCATCTCCTGAATAATCAGCCAGGCTGATTGAAGAATATCTGGAAGGCTCAAGGGCGACAGGCATTTCTGTAAATACAGCATCTCCCTGATTCATATATACTTTGGCGGTATAATCGAAAGACCCAATACGTCCGGCAATAACGATGTCTGCCCAACCGTCATTATTGAGATCTCCAATAGCAACAGCTCCGTTTGTAACAGATACAAGCCCGGAAGCTATTTCAGTGAAGGTTTCATTCCCATTATTGAGATAAATTTTTGAAGTTCCTTCGCTTGCATTATTTCCGCCGACAACTATAATATCTTGAAAACCATCATTATTGAGGTCTCCCCAGGCAATAGAAGGTGTAATAACCGGAGTAAGGCCTGCTTGAATATCTGTAAAAGTTCCATCACCATTGTTGCGATATATTCGCGTTGCATAAACGCTGCTGCCGGAGTTGCCGGCAACAGCCAGGTCAGGATAGCCGTCATTGTTAAAATCACCCCAGGATGCAGTAGCCGCACCCAAAGGAATAATGGAAGTTGTTATTTCACTGAAAGTACCATCGCCATTATTTCGATAAAGAAACGCTGAAGGCAAAGAAGTAGATCCTCCTGCTGAGCGCCAACCATTTGCAAAGAAGTCCATGTTTCCATCTTTATCGTAATCTGCCCAAACAGCTGCGCCATACCAGGTAGATGTAAACGTATGATTTAATTCAGTAAATGATTGAGCACTGAGGGCTTGTGAGAATAGAATTGACAGGAAAAGCACACCTCCAAAATTTCTGATAGTTTTCATTAAAAAAATTTTAGAATTAGAAAAAGTTCATGTTTCCAGCAAAATTAAATTATTTTTCGCTCAGAAGCTATTTTATATCAATCAACCCAACTGTTTTAACCCAAACGCGAATTGTTAGCAACTTCTTCAAAAAATCGGAAAACAGTATCTGAGAAGTTTAATCAACAAAAAGTTTAACCAAGGGACATAGCTTAATTGGCAACAATTTTCCTTTTAAAAAGTATTGTTTTGAAAAACTTATCAACAAGTAAAAAGATGTTTAAATTTAGATAATGGTATCAAAAACAGTCACTAGTAACTATAATTCAATTTAATACATCCCCTAAAAAATATTTCAGCATGTTTTACTTCCTATAAAAAAATACTTCTCGAAATATTTCAGCATGTTTTTTTTTCGGATGTTTTTATTTTTTAAATGAAAACCTTATATTTGTCCCTCGTATTTATTCGAAAAATATCTAAAAAGCAAATTAGTTTTCTTAATTTTTTAACCAAAACAATTTTATTATGAGAGTAAAAACTACTATGTTAAGTTGGCTTTTTGGTCTTGTGTTGGGGATTTTCCTTGTCGCAGGTCTGAGTCAAACTGCTTTCGCTCAGGATCCTCCTGGCTCCACATGTGAAAATCCACTTGTGGTTGATCCTGTTGGTACCCCATTGGTTAATTTTGCCATTAACTCGGAAGCTTATGGCAATAATTACACCAGTGCGATGATCACACCTGCTTCGAGTTATCTAAACGGAAACGATATCGTTTTCCAGTTTACATTGACTGAGACAAGTTTTATCAATGCTTCAATTGCAGGCGTTTATACAGGTTTAATTTTTGTTGGAACCTGTCCAAATCTTGCAACACCTGCCCCAAGGCTTGCTTTTGCAGGTTCAGCGACAGGAGCAGTAGTGCCTCAGTTTTCCCTTGTTGCCGGCACATATTTTATGATTGCAAGTACTTGGCCTGCACCTCAATTTACTGATATGGTTATCAACCTTTCAGCAACTATTATTCAGGAACAGCCAAATCTGGTAGTTAATCCTTCTACACTGGATGTAGGTATGGCAGTTCCTGGATTGGATGTTGTCTCAAAAAAAGTAACACTTGCCAATCAAGGATTATCCGATGCAGTAGTTTCTCAAAGTGGCATTGTCTTTTCAGGAGCTAATGCTGATGATTTTTCGGTCACTTTTCCTGAAACAACAGTAAAATCGTTAAATCCAATAACAACTGTTATGGACAAAACGATTGCTGGTGGTGCGCTTCCTGCAATCATTGACAATGCTGGCAATAACAGAGGTGCCGGTTTCAATGGAACACATGTTTTTGTTGCATCACGTCAGAATGGCAACCATGTTTACTACTGGGATGTTAACAATCCATCAGCAGATCCTTTGGAATTAGATCTGACCGGAGTTACCGGAGGCACTTTTACGCTTTCAGATCTTAATGTTGTAGGCAATCATATTTTTGTTTCCAATATGGTGTTTGTTGGTGGTGTGTTCAAAGTATATCATTGGAATGGCGTTGCTGCTCAGCCCACTGTTTTGCTTGAATTTACTTCAGATGCACGCCTTGGCGATGCCTTCACTGTAATTGGCGATCCTGCAACAAGCGCTCTCTTAGTTGCCAGTGGACATGCAACAAAAAATTTCTATGCATGGGAAATCGTCAATGGTGCAATTCCAAATACAACGCCTACTATTTATACAATAAACGAAATTGAGATAAACGCAAGCTTTGGACGTTTGACAAAGGTTCCGAACGAGAATATGTTTATTGCAAGCGGCTCAGGTATGGGAGTGCTTTTGCTGGATAATCAAATGAATGTATTGGCTCAGGTTCCAAAGGCTTGGTTCCCTTGGTGGGCAATGTATTCACAGGTTTTTCACAGCAGTGGTCAGCGATATCTTGCTTACTCTCATGTTAAATCACCTCCGAACGAAAATATGTTGTATGTACTTGACATCAGTGAGGGCGCTACTGTGGCCGAAGCATTGCAAATTCTTGCAGCGTCCACTTTTGCTGATAAAGTTGTTCATACATTAAATCTTGGCACTATCGGCAATGGTAATGCCAGTGTTGGTTTTGACTTAGTTGATGATATGTTCATGGCTTATTCGGCAGGTAATGGATTTGCTGTTCAACATTTTACAAATGTTGATCCGCTTGTAATACCTTTTGGCACTTCAAAAACTCTTACAGTACATTTTGATCCTGCCGTTCCGGGTAGTTCATCTGCTGATATGACAATAAATTATAACAGCACAAACAGCCCGGCAAATGTATCTCTAACAGGTACAGGTTATCTGCCTTACACAGCTTTTTCACAAAACTTTGATGAGGTAGCTCCAATTCCTGCAGGCTGGATGCCAGGTGGATGGAGTGGTATAGTTCAATCAACTGTTCCTCTTGCAGTAGTTGATGTTCGTAATATTGGGGCACCAACATCTTTGCCTAATCACGTTCGATTATTTAATTCTACAGATGTCAATTCTGTTTTGACTTTGGTCTCTCCTGCAGCAGTTAATCTCACTAACTCATGGGTGCGTTTTTCATCCAAGATGTCATCAACTGCTCATACAGGTAATGTTCAGGTTGGATATCTGACAAACAGAAATGATCCATCCACATTTGTAATGGTTGGAACAGTGCCGGTTACCGGAACATATGCACAATATAATGTGTCTTTCCTGGGTTCCGGATTAACTTTCCCTGAAACAGCCTACATTGGTTTCCGCTTTGTGCATACGCTGGCAAGCCGCACATTATACATAGATGATATTTTCTATGAAGCAGTGCCAACTTTGCCTGTGTTCACAGCAAACAAGACTGAGGTTGCTTTTGGCACAAATGTTTTCATCAATGAAACTGCCGCCAATACACTTCAGATATCTAATACAGGTGCTGGCACACTTACGATAAATCAGGCTGATGTTACTATAACAGGAGCTGATGCAGCTGCATTCAGTATTGTATACCCTGGCACACAAACCTGGCCGATAGCTTTGACATTTGGTCAGACATTTACTTTCCAGTTAAGGTTTGCGCCAACAGAAGCCAGAGCCTATGTTGCTAGTCTCAATATTCAGGATAATATTGGAGGAAAGGCTGTTAACGCTATTCCTTTATTGGGAAGCGGTTATGATGCAACCATTCAACCTGGATTCCTTTTCGACTTTGCTGGAACAACGTTTCCACCACAGGATTGGAGAAGGTTTAAAGGTCTTTTTGGAACAGAACCAGTTTTGCCAACTACAGAAGCAATTTGGGTTCACAAAAGATTTGCCAATAATCCGGATTTACCGGCATTTAACAGTGCCAATATTAATCTTTATGGTACATCACGCAGACACTGGTTAATGTCACCACCAATCAATCTTGGTGATGGTTCTGTTGATTATCAGTTGGAATTTGACCTTGCACTTACTTTCTGGAATCAGACCACTCCAGTAACACTGGCCCCAGAGCAGAAATTCGCTGTTGTTATTTCAACAGATGGCGGATTGACCTGGTCAATGGATAATGTATTGCAGTGGTGGAATAACAACACCCCAATTTCAAATACCGGAGATCATATAGTTCTGGATTTATCAGCTTATTCAGGACGCGTCATGCTTGGTTTCTATGGTGAAATGACGGTTTCTACAGCAGGCACTATAGATTATGACCTTTTTGTAAGAAACGTAGCGGTGACTGAATTTGACCCATGCGCTTCATTTACAGTGCCAATGGTTGAAAACTTTGATACTACTCCTGTTCTTGAAGTTCCTCAATGCTGGACTGTTGAAACAAATACCGTTGCATGGAGGGTTTCCGGCACTGGTGGAGCTGTAGGTAATTCTGCGCCTAATTCAATAGCAACTTTTTATAATTCAACAAACGCAAAGAATGACTGGTTTTTCACTCCCGGACTGCCACTCACTGCGGGTGAAAGTTATGATATTTCATTTAATGTTAAAGCTCCAGGTTGGGCTGGTACAGGTGAAAAACTTGCAGTTAAATGGGGGTTTGAACCTAATGCAGCTGCAATGACAGGTGGAACCATCTATGAAAACACTAATATGCTATTTCCTCAATATGTCAATGTCAGTGAAACATTTGTTCCTGCAACAACTGGGGTATATTATTTTGGCTGGCACGCATTCACTCCTGCAGATGTTGATTATATAGCTGTTGACGATATCAGTATCATCCAAACTCCATCGGTTGATCTTGCTTTGACTCAGTTCTATCAATCATCAGGGTTCCCGGGATCAAGCAAGGGATTTAATGATGCTTACATCATCAGACAAGCCAGGATGAGTGAGAATGCTCCAGACAATACAAGTGCATTACCTGTTGATGTTATTGGTGTAGCTGGTACAGATGTTAACAATACTGAACTTATAATAGGCAACAGTACACGCAGTTTGGAAGTGTCTGATGTTGAAGTTACAGCTGTTGTAGAAAATGTAGCTGGCACAGCATCGGCCTACGTTCTTGACTGGTCCGTAAACAGTACTACCCAGACTGCATATACAGGCTCAGTTGTAGCCCCGGGTGCAAGTGAAACAGCAATCTTAACATATACTCCTGCCAATCGTGGTTCATTCATAACCAACGGAAGTATTACAGTTGCTGATGATGGAAACACATCAAATAACAGTGCAATGTTTCGTATGCTGGTTTATCCTGACAATGCTGAACGGACTGTCTATGATCGCGGTGATAATGTTGTTGACGCCTGGATTGGTTGGGGAGGTACAGGTACAACTCCAATGAAAGCAGCTGTCCGTTATACAGCTAATGAAGATATTACACTTGCAGGTGTTGACTATATTACACGTACATTAGAGGTAACTAGTGGTACTTTTGTCGTAGAAGTTTGGGCAGCAGGAGCAACTCCAAATGCTCCAGGTGCACTGCTATACTCACAAGAATACACTAACCCTGCTTATTTCTCAGCTGCAGGGGCTTATTTGCATTTTGCATTTCTTGGAGAGAATTTACCATCTATTGCCGCAGGTTCTGATTATTGGATCAGTGTACTTGCTCCATTAGGGATACCTAATCCAGGTGCAGCACACAACACTGGATTTACTCCTGGCAGAAGCTTCTACTATGTTCCTTCAACTGATACCTGGGCTCCACTTGTATTAACAACCGAAAGAGCATGGCTAATGCGCGCTGTGCATGTTGAACAAAGTGAGCCTTCATCATTGTTGTTTGCTGAGAACTTTGACTATCCGCTTGGAAGTCTTTTAACTGATAATGGATATACCGCTCATAGTGGTGCAGGTACTAATCCAATAGATGTAACAAATGGCCTTGATTTTGCCGGTTACATAGGTTCTGGTATTGGTGGTGCTGCTAATCTTGACAACACAGGTGAAGATGTTCATCAGTCATTTGAACCACAAACAACTGGAAATGTCTATGCTGCTTTTGTTGTAAAAACAGAGCCAACCAATTCTGCTGGTTATTTCTTCCATTTTGGCATCGAACCTTGGGCTACAACCTATTTCACAAGAGTATGGGTCAATGCTACAGGCGATGGCATCGGAATTGGAACTACAGTTGATGCCTACGCGCCTATTACGGCTGGAGAGCCAACTTTGGTGGTAGCCAAATTCAACATGGAAACCAAAGTCTCTAGTCTGTATGTATTCAATACTTTTCCAACTGAAGAACCAGCTACACCTTTTGCAACCTTCACAGAAACATCCTCAGCGATTGTTAATGTTGGCGGACTAGGCCTAAGGCAGTACAATGCAGCTCAGAAAGTAATTGTTGACGGAATTCGTGTTGCAACCACCTGGGAAGATGCAGTAATGGCAGGTGAGGTAACTCCACAACCATCCATAGCAGTTGCCCCTGAATCTCTATCAGAAACACTTGTATTAGGCACCTCTTCCGCTCATGTGGTCACTGTAAGCAACACAGGCAGTTCAGCCTTAGAGTTTGAGCTCACAGTAAGCACTGGAAGCACAAAATCAGCAGAAGCCATAAGTTATGTTGCTAATTTTGAATTACCTACAGGCGGCGACAGATCAAATCCACAAGTAAGTCCGGTTGTTGCTACAAAAGAAGTTCTATCTTCAGGAGCTTCCATGCGCAGTTCTTTCAGTGAAGGCTTTGATGATATCACCACCTTACCTGCAGCAGGCTGGGCGCTTATCAATAACAGTGCACCTGTTGGTACCACAAGTTGGTTCCAGGCCAGTGCTACAGCACCTTTCCCTGCACATTCAGGTGCAGCGACTTCATACATAGGCGCAAACTTTAACAATACTGCTGGCACAGGAACCATCAGCAACTGGCTGCTAACACCAGAAACAGCCCTTGCCAATGGTCATACGATGAGTTTCTGGACACGTGTTCC
>JAGXRB010000421.1 GCA_018336075.1 Bacteroidota bacterium | reverse complement strand
GATGCCGAAAATCAGATAAAAGAGTTAAAGTATGATTATAACATAGCCGGCTTTAATTTCAAGGATATGGATGCTACCGAATTTGCATTCAGATGGATTACCATAGCCTATAATCTGATGAGTTATATCCGGAATACCATCATGGTCAGCAAGGTAAACCACAGATTATCAACACTAAGATTCAATTGCATTGCAATAGGAGCTTACCTGAGTACCTCAGCAAGAAAAACAAAGCTGGTGATGGCAGTCAAAGGAAAAAAACGAGACTATATCGAAAGCCTATTTCTAAATATTGCACAGTTTAAGCCTCCTGAAAAAATGTCAATTGCATAATTTGGGTTTATGCATTATACAACCCAAACTTTAAAATGAAAAAATCAATTTTTATTGTTTTATGCTGCATTTTGCTCAATCAAAGTTCTTAGGCTGCACAGGAAAATATTTCGGAGTTTAGAAATGCAAAAATCGGATTAACTTTTTCATCTTTTGGAGAAAATGATGTGTTCAGATTTAACGAACTAGAGAGTGCTGCAATTTACAATAGTGACTATTTCAGAACTTTCGGATTAAGTTATGTCTCGGCTTTGAATAAATGGCTGGAAATCGAAAGTGGAATAGAATACTCCAGACACCATATTATCATCCAACCGAATCTACCACCCAATATTGATGCCTTTCCAAGAAAAGCAAGTTTCTCACTGATCAATATTCCGGTAACATTGCGGGCCAATTTTTTGAAGTATTTTTTCGTGAATGGTGGTTTGATTTTAGATGTTGATGCTTCATTAAACAGTCCGATTGCCAACCAAACCGGAATTGGTGTTTTGTTGGGTTTGTCGGTAAAATACGACTTTGACGCTGGCGTCTCTGTTTTTGTGAACTCTTACTCAAAATTGCATTCTTTGATACCCTTTCAAACAGAAAATCATCATCAAAGAGTACTGGAAAATGGCATCAGGATTGGTTTCAGTTATGACTTAAGAAAATTGAAATAAATAAACTGGTCTGCCAAAAAGTAAACTGATAATTTTGGGCTGTTAAATGAAAAGCCTGAAATCGCATAAAAAAATAATAGTTAGAAGCATTATAACAACCTAATAAACAATAACATGAAAAGGATAATTTTTATCTGGTTCTTTATTATTTCTGTATTTGGTTCATATGGACAAAGTAAATCGGATACAATTGAAATAAAAAAAACACTCGGAACAGTATTTCAACAGCAGGGTAAAAATTTGACGCCCCGTCAACTTTTAGAAATTACCCAATCAAATGCTGAAGCCTACAAAGCAATGAAAACTGCTAAAAGCAACTATGATATAAGCTCTGTGTTTGGGTTTGCTGGTGGATTTTTAGTTGGCTGGCCATTAGGTACTGCTATAGGTGGCGGAAAACCAAACTGGACTTTGGCTGGAATTGGTGCAGGACTCATAGCAGTATCAATTCCTTTCACAGTTGCTTATACCAAACATGCAAAAACTGCAGTCAATTTACACAACAATGGATTGCGATCAACTGGATTAAGCAATGCTGGTCTTAAACTTGGTTTGACTTCCAACGGTGTTGGTGTAACTGTAAAGTTTTGAACCTCCGAATTCAGGAAGTGGCTTGATATGTAAGGTTCTGCTTTTCATTTTTGCAAGTCTCTGAAAAACATTTGATTAAGATGTATTTCTTTTGGAGGAACAAAAAATAATTGAAATTTAATGTAAAGTTTACTTGACATTATGTATAGTATATTTATCTTTGCATCTAATTTAATTTACATCAAGTATAAAATACATAACAATAGGAGGTCGTAATGGACATAAAAGAAAAAAGAATCCTCGTATCCCTTTTAAGTTCGGTGCTGGTGATTTTGTTTTATTGGTGGTATGTTTACAGCAATTACATTGCAGACAATCCGGATATTCTGAATGATTTCAAATTCTGGGGCACTTCATTTATTATCCTTATCCCTGTAGCGATTGGAATTCAGATCGTTATACAGATAATTTTTGCTATTATCACACACATCCTGAACAAAGGCGAGGAAATAGATCCAATTGATGATGAACGGGACAAGCTGATTGAGCTGAAAGCCATAAAAGTATCCCATTATTTGTTTATCCTTGGCTTTGTTTTGGCAATGGGTACTTTGGCAATGGGCATGCAGCCCTGGGTGATGTTTGTGGTACTTATTTCATCGGGTTTCGTGGCCAGTATGGTGAACGAAATTTTAAGACTGTATTACTACAGGAAAGGTGTCTGACATGGCTAAAGTGAACATCACCAATAACATCCGAACACTTCGGTTTTTCGCCAACGAAATGACGCAGCAAGAATTGTCCCAAAAAACTGGTGTTTCGCGTCAAACAATTGTTGCCATTGAGAACGGCAAATACTTCCCTACCCTGGAACTTGCCTTCCGCATCGCACAAATTTTTGCAAAACCATTGGAAGAAGTATTCACATTTGAATTGCTGACCGAACCCGAAAGTAAAAAACCCAAAAAATAAAAACAATGTCAGAAAATAATCCGATCATTAATGATGCACATGCGCTGTTGGAGAAGAGCATGTATGCAGCCCTCGAAACCTATTCCAATGTGCATCGTGGCAGCGGTCCGGCCTCGGTAGCAACCACCCATTTGTATGAAATGGCGCGCATTGCAGTGCTTAATCACCTCGGCCTGAAGCAAAAGGAATATCAGGTGATTTTTTGCTCGCCTCTGCGGGCATCAAAACTAACTGCAGCAATGAAAGCTGATGACTACCAAAAGATCAGCTCAGCCGATATCCATTTGAACCTTGGTGTTACAGCCATTGCAGTTAAGAAAAACGCGCTTCCAAAAGGCATACCAGCTGTAACGGGTGGAGGCACCACGCAACTTTACGGTCCGGATTGGGTGATGTGGGCCAAATCCCCCGCCGATCGTTTCGAAGCCGGCACTCCTGCCATCATCAATTGTATAGCCTTTGCCAAAGCATTGATGATTATCCGGCAATTGGGGAAAGATGCATTCACGAAAAAAAATACAACATTCGCATCTGTTGATGAGATCTTGTATACAGATGACTGGCAGCAACTTAGCAGAATAAAACTGCTTGAAACCCTTCGGCAAGATTGGATTGGCAGCAAGCTGCAAGTGCCCACACTCAAAGGTATGAGTTCCTATATCAACCTGGATAACAGTGCCAGCACCCCTGCTTTTGAAGCAGTTTGGCAGGCGTTCAGGAAAGCCTGTAATCAGCCATTGGAGGTGCAGGAAGCGCTGCTTACTGAGACAAAAGCAATTGTGAGTCAGTTTTTTGGCGCACCGCAGGATCGGTACGATGTGATCTTTACGGTTAACACAACGGAGTCAATTAATTTGGTGGCTGATAGTATAAATGCAGGCACTGCGACTCAGTCTGGCGATAAGGAAAGCATCATTCTGAGCTCTTTGCTTGAGCATTCTTCAAACGACTTGCCGTGGCGCGGTATCAATAAGCACGAGCTGATCAGATTGAATGTTGATAAGGCGGGTAAATATGACTTGAATGAATTGGAAAGCCTGCTTCACAACCACAACGATGCAGGTACAGAAAGCAAAACAAAAATTCGCCTTGTTGCCTTAAGCGGAGCATCGAATATTACCGGCTTCTGCAACGATATCGGCGCAATTGGAAAACTAACAAAACGCTTTGGTGTCCAATTTTTGGTGGATGCTGCTCAATTGGCTGCTCACCGAAAGATCGATATGCAGTCATCGAACATCGATTATCTGGCTTTTTCAGGGCACAAAATGTATGCACCTTTTGGAACAGGCGTTCTTATTGCACGCAAAGGCCTGCTCAATTTTGACGATCAGGAACTGGCCCGCATTCAAGCCTCTGGCGCCGAAAATATTGGCGGAATTGCTGCCCTGGCAAAAGCATTGCTTCTTATCAAACAAATTGGTTTTGAAACAATTGAGGCTGAAGAACATAAATTGCTTCACAAAGCTCTCAGCGGCCTGGCAAGCATCCCGGAAATAAAAATTCATGGCTACCCCGACAGCAATGAAAGTGAAATAGAACACCATACAGCTGTAATCCCACTTGAAATCAAGAATAATCTCAACAGCAGTCTTGCCAAAAAACTAGCTGGTCATGGCGGCATTGGCTCACGTTTCGGATGTCATTGCGCCCACCTATTCATAAAATACCTTCTTGACTTTACACCAGCACAGGATAGAATCCAGCGCTTTGTGTTGAAAATTGTTCCCATGCTTAATTTACAAGGTTTGCTGCGTGTGAGTTTTGGAATACAAAACACTGAAAATGATGTAGATGTTATGCTCCAAAGTCTTCAACAAAAAGGGAAGTTTAGCAACAAAAAGTATAAGGAATTCCTGAAGCAGCGTATAGCATTGGTTTATGGTTCAATCCAATCTGAGTATTAATTGTCATTACTATACAATTATTTCACTACTGTGTCCTAAACAGGAATAAGGTTAAAAGAGCTTAGGATTTAGAATCAACAGAAATAATTCTCTGCACATCAAAACAAGATTTTAGACGCTATAAGCTGTTTTCAAAAAAAAAACTATATTTGAGGAGTTAAAAACAATACTCTGGAAAGCATTAAGACACTTATTTTTCAAACATTTAGGATTGACAAAAACCTACATTTTTGTTATCATGCTGCTAAACTTTATTTGTTGGAAAATATAGCAGAAGGTTTGATCAAGAGAATTCAGGGTAAGCGTTGTAAGTGGACAATAGTTTGTAATTTCAAAACACTATAAATCTATCAGCATGAAATACAGTCCTTTAAAGCAAACAGAGAGAATTCAAGTTATTGATGTATTAAGAGGTTTTGCCTTGTTTGGCATTCTCATGGTGAACATGCTCTATATGTATGAACCAATGACAACGATGATGTTAGGCGCAAAACAAGATGCATCAATTGGTCACATCATTGCTGAATCCTTTATAAAATTCTTTTTTGAAGGCAAATTTTACGTCATTTTCTCCATGCTCTTTGGCTTTGGATTTTACATTTTCCTGAATAAAAGCAAGGAAAATGGCAGTTCTACTTTGCCGGTTTTTAAAAGAAGACTCTTTTTCCTGTTGCTTTTTGCCTTAGCTCACATCAGTCTGCTATGGGCCGGAGATGTTTTGCTCTATTATGCCCTTTTTGGATTTCTGTTGATTCTGTTTAGAAAAGCGTCTGACAAAAAGATAATGAGATGGGCTGTGGTATTGGCTTTTTTACCAACAATACTCAATTCATTGATGGTTATTGCTGTCACATTGTTTTCGCAAATACCTGAAGCCAAGTCCGAAATTGAAACACAAATGCAAGCGAGTGCAGTTGTATTGAACGAATTGGTTGAAAGGGCTTCCTTAATTTATTCAATGGGAAGTTTCAAAGAGATCGTTTCTGTCAGGATTGAAGAATATTTTACTTTGTTTGGTGGCAGTCTGTTTTTCTTTTGTCCGGTAATTTTGTCGATGTTTTTAGTTGGCTTCTTGTTGGCACGGAAAGGGATCATTGCAAACTATAAGGAAAACCTTCCACTTTTCAGAAAAGTTTTTTGGTGGGGCTTATCAGTAGGTGTGATAACAAATACTCTTTACGCGATTTCATTTCGATATTCCGTCATGAATGTACCCAATGGGTGGTCATTATTAGCAACTTCAATGCACATTTTTGGAGGAATTTCATTGGGTTTGGGCTATATCTCAGCGATAATCATTCTTTTTAGCCGAGGCAAAGCCGGTCTGCTAACCAAATATCTGGCTCCGGTTGGCCGGATGGCCCTGACCAATTATTTCCTGCAATCAATCACGACTGCAATCCTATTCCATTCATATGGTTTCGGGTTTTTTGGAAAAGTCGAGGTTTGGCAAGGCATTGTTTTGACTTTGATCATTTTTACATTGCAAGTATTCTTTAGCCGATGGTGGTTAAATCAATATCAGTTTGGCCCTTTTGAGTGGCTTTGGCGAAGTTTGACTTATTTCAGGTTTCAACCTATGAAAAAGGTGGGAGTTAACTCATGAAACCGGTAAGACAAAAAGAAATTCTGAAATATTCCTGATTTTTTTAATCACCAGCATATTTATAGAGTTCTTCTTTAGAAATTACTACTATTCCTGAACTTTGATTTGTCATTCAAAAATTAATTCTAATTTTGTGTGCTTATACGTACAACTTGATCTAAACAAATGATAATCAATACATTATGCTAGATCCGAGAATTATCCTTTGCTAAAGAAATAATGATGCACCAAATTTATTTCAAATACCACAAAACAATTCAACCGCGAAACATCGCCTCATGTCCAAATTAAAATATCTCGATCATCTTGATTCCTTAAGAGCACTGGCAGTTTTGCTTGTATTGCTTTTCCACCTCGACATCAGCTTGTTTAAAGGAGGCTTTATTGGTGTCGATGTGTTTTTTGTTATCAGCGGATTTTTAATCACACGCAATATCACCCACGAATACAAAACAACTCAAGGTTTTAATATCTCAAGATTCTATTATCGCAGGGTAAAACGACTGATGCCCTCCTATTTTTTAACCTCCATTTTTGTTTTCATTCTTGGGTTTTTGCTTTTATCCCCGTCAGACTTTATCGGACTTACCGATTCGATTTTTGCCGGATCGATTGCACTTTCAAATTTCTATTTCCTCGGAGAGTCCGGCTATTTTGACACCGCAGCCAAACTGAAACCTATGTTGCATACATGGTCGCTTTCGGTTGAAGAGCAATATTATTTCATCTGGCCCCTTACGCTTTTCTTGTTTTTAAAGGGCTTTCGCAAATACAAAACTTACATCCTTATTCTGGGTCTGTCAATTGTTGCATTTATTGCCACTTTTTACATCAATGCTTATGGCGTTTCTGAAGATATCCTGATTTTTTTCTCGAGACACAAGGAATCCACAACTGACGTACAGTCACTGCTGTTTTTTATGCTTCCTTTCAGGACTTATGAATTTTTGATGGGCGCCTTATTGGTTTTCATTCCTGAAATTCACATAAAAAATGAAAAAAGCAAAGGCCTGATCACAATCCTGGGTTTTATGCTGATAATTATTCCTGCCATACTATTCAACGATAAACTTTCCTATCTCAGCATCCTGAATATCATCCCTTGTGCGGGTATTTCAATACTTATTATTGCACCACAAACCAAATACTTTAAGTGGTTCTATCTTAACAATATGCTGCGTCAAACCGGCAATGCCAGTTATACAATTTACCTCTTTCACTGGCCGATCATTGTTTATTATAAGCACCTTTACGATCATCCAATAAATTTGATCAGCGGCCTGATATTGTTCATACTCTCTATCGGAATTTCACTGCTGGTTTATAAATATTACGAAACCCCATTCAGGGAATACAAACTAAAAACCATCAAACTTGATTATGCTAAGATGGCTTTTATCTTTTTGTTGTTTATCGGAGGTTCCTATGCCATTAAAAAAAATGTTTCAGCAAATGATGGCTGGTTATGGAGGCTTGATGATAAAAATCTGGCGTTGATAGAAGAAATCGGCGCTCCCGTAAAATACCACTATACCAACTGGGGTGGCGCCTATTATAAATTTGATTCTGAAATTCACAGCAAGCAAAATCCGAAAGAAAGCCTTGATATGGTGTGGCTGGGAGACAGTCATTCAGGGCATTTTGCCGCAGGTCTGGACTCGATAATGGTGAAAAAGCATGGCATGAACGTGCAAATATCCTATGTGAGCTGTTTTGTTTTGCCTGATATAATTTCGACCAATGATAAATGTATCCTCGATGCTGATTCGGTTTTAACCTCTAAGATTAAACTGCTGGAGGAGAACCCTGATGCACCTTTGGTGATCAGCTATTACTGGAATTCCCGTCTTTTTTCATTTTGCAAGATTTTGGACGAAACAACCGGAGAAATGATTGATCCTGCCAAACTTGGTAAAGAGGAAGCGATGCAATTACTTTGTGAAAAAATTGAAAAACTCAGGGATATTTTAGGAAAAGACCGGAAAATTATTGTCATAGGCGAATCTCCTGTCAGGAAAGGCGAAATAAACTACATCGATAAGTTGCTTAAACCCTCCTACCTGTCGTTTATTTCGCCTGTTTCCAATTCATTTCAGGCGGAACAATCCACAATCATGATCAATGAATTTATGAAGAATTATTTCAAAAATCTGGACAACTTCTATTTTCTTGATCCCTCAGAACCATTTTGTGAAGATGGCACATGCATCAGTCAGGTCGGGAACAAAATATACTTCAGCGATGTAAACCACTTCTCCAAAGTTGGTTCTGTGCATATCGTAGAATATTTCGAAGATTCCTTTCTTGATATCATGACTTCCGAAAAGAAGGATTAGAACTTGGCTCAATGAGGAATCAATAGACCAGCAGTTCTTAATGCCTTCAAATTGCAGGGAGAAAATCTGGAGAATCAAAGCTAAAAAGCTTTACCATCAGTCAGGTGGATAGGTCGGGTCGGCTCATCTTTAACAGCGGACTTCAGTCCGATGTCTTATGAGATAGATCGACCCTACAGCTATGGGTCTTAACAGGGTGATTCGAGTCCAAAGCTTTACGAAAAGGAAGAAACAGACCCGTAGGGTCGACTTATCTTTAACAGTGGACTTCAGTCTGCTGGAAATAGGTGTAAAAGATGTACATATTATCAAAAGATATGTAACATATTTTGATTAAGCAGTAATCAACTTTGCATTTCATAAAACACTAAAAATGAAATCAAAATCATTCAATCAAAAATTGCTTTCAGAGCATACAGAAAACGAAGTAAATTTCAATGCCGAAGGATTTCCAAAGAAACAGAATCCGGCAAGCGAAGAAGTTTTTATGACACCAAATGAAAACGATCTTAAAAAGGATGAGTTTTCATCGCAAATTGATCCATTCGATAAAGTATCGCCCGAAATTAATAACATCGAGAACAGCAATCTGGGTATTTCGGATATCAATTTATCTACCTCGAATTCTAAAACAGAAGAATGGAAGAAGGCTGTAAGAAAAGAATATGAAAGGAACAAACCATCTGAATGACAAGGATATGTATATTATCTGAATTCAGGTAAAAGATATGATCCCTTTATTTCTGTCTACTTTACTTTATACCCAATGAAAATCAGCATTCTACAAAAACTCATCATCTTCTCTCTCGTCATTTTGGCAGGAAATGGTATTCTGGCTTACATGGTTTATAAAAGTAACCAAAAGCTGAGTGATTCTGAAAAATGGGTTCAGCAAACGGAGCAAATAATTTTTCAGTCAGAAGAAATCCTTTCAATGGGAAAAGACATTGAATCAGCCTCACGTGGTTTTATTTTAACCAATGACAGCAATTATCTGGAACCTTTAAATACTTCAAAAGTATCGATAATTGGTCAAATAGCAAGTCTCAGAAACCTTTTACATAACAACCAAATGCAGGAACAAAGGGTTGATTCGCTAAATTTTTATATAACTAAACGACTTGAATTTTCATTAATGACTGTTGACTTACGATCAAAATTCGGCCTAAATACAGCTATTACTTTAGTTTCCACTAATCTTGGAAAATTGTATTCTGACAAAATGAGAAATATTATTTATGAAATACAAAAAGAAGAAACAGAAATGCTGAACAAGCGCAAGTTAGCAAATGAACAAATTTCTGATAGTTACAACAAATTCACAGTGGTTATATTTGTTCTGATGACGTCATTCACGATTCTGTTAGTGATTGCAACCGGTAGAAACATGATCAAAAATAAAGAAAAAGAAAGACAAGAAGTTGAACTTCAACTCACCAATAAAGAACTTGATTTTCAATCACATGAAAATGAAAAACAAATGGCTGCAAACAAGGAACTCGAATCATTCAGTTATTCTGTTTCACATGATTTGCGGGCTCCATTGCGGCATATTACAGGCTTTATCGATTTACTTTCTAAAAACAGTGCGGCCCAACTCGATGAGAACGGAAAGAGGTACTTAAAAATTATTTCAGAATCAGCCCATGAAATGGGCGACCTTATTGATGCATTACTTACTTTTTCAAGACTTAGTCGCACCGAAATGCAGCGCACTCCTATCAATACAAGAAGCATGGTAAATCATATTGTAAAAACTTTCAAAACAGATATGGCTGGCAGAAATGTTGAATTAAACCTGTCAAATCTACCAGATATTATGGGCGACGAAACACTCATCCACCAGGTGTGGGTGAATCTTATTTCAAATGCATTAAAATACACACGAAACAAAGAAAAAACCATCATCGAAATTGGCGGTAAATCAGAAAATGGAAGCATAATATTTCACACAAAGGACAATGGAGTCGGCTTTGATATGAAATATTCCGATAAATTATTTGGCGTATTTCAACGATTGCACAAAGCCAGAGATTTTGAGGGAGTTGGAATTGGACTTGCCAATGTAAACAGAATCGTTACCCGTCATGGCGGAAAGTGCTGGGCTGAAAGTGAAGTTGACAAAGGCGCAGCATTTTTCTTTAGTATTCCTAATAATTAACAATATTTAAAAAATCAAAATATGAATTCAGAAATAAAAAGAATCCTGATTGTGGATGATAGTCCCAATGACGTTGAACTTGCAATTGCAGCGCTTGCCGAAAAAAATCTAGCCAATGAAGTTGATGTTGCAGAAGATGGAGAAGAAGCCCTCGATTACCTTTACAAACGCGGCAAATTTGCAGGAAGCAAGGGAAGGGGCTATCCTGCTGTAATTCTGCTTGATATCAAAATGCCTAAGATGAATGGGATCGAAGTGCTCCGTCATATTCGTTCCAATAGTGATTTTAGGCTCATTCCAGTGATCATGGTTACCTCATCCCGCGAGGAAAAAGACCTTGTTGAAAGTTACAAACTTGGTGCAAACTCTTATGTTGTGAAACCCATTGATATAGTGCAGTTTATTGATGCAATAAAAGTTATGGGTCAATACTGGGCAGTTATTAATCAGCCACCACCAATTAAATTCAAAAGTGACTGATACTTCATCATTAATAACTATTTTTGGCAATGAATAAAACAATAAGAATACTTCATCTCGAAGATTCAGAAAAAGACTCTGAACTCATTCTTTCTGCGATCGAAAGTGGGGGAATCAGCTTCGAATATTTTTTGACAGATACCGAATCAGCCTATATAAAAAAGCTGGAAGAGGGAATTATTGATATCATTCTATCCGATTTCAGTCTGCCAGAATATGATGGTTATGAGGCACTCAGGTTAGCAAAAGAGCATTATCCGACATTGCCTTTCATTTTTGTTTCAGGAAAAATTGAGGAAGACGCAGCTATCAAAGCGATGGTAAACGGAGCAACAGATTACGTGTTTAAAAATAAACTCGAACGGCTTGTCCCGGCCATCAACAGAGCCTTACGTGAGTTTGAACTTGAAAGCGGACGAAAAATGGCAGATATCAAACTCGATGAAAAAAGAGTACAGATAGAATTGCAAAACGAAAAATACATACTCATTAATAAAGAATTGGCTTTTCAAAACGATGAAAAAGAAAAACGTGCTGATGAGCTTATTATCGCAAATCAGGAACTTCAAATTCAAGATAAAGAAAAGAAAATGCGTGCTGCAGAATTAATTATCGCAGATAAAGAACTTGGTTTTCAACAGATTGAAAAGGATAAGCGCGCAAGTGAATTAATTATTGCAAACAAAGAATTAGTAATTCAAAACAAACTAAAGGAAAAACGCGCAGCAGAATTAATCATTGCCAATAAAGAACTTGCTTTTCAAAATGATGAAAAGGAAAAACGCGCAGCTGAATTAATCATTGCCAACAAAGAACTTGCTTTTCAAAATGATGAAAAGGAAAAACGCGCAGCAGAATTAATCATTGCCAACAAAGAACTTGCTTTTCAAAATGATGAAAAGGAAAAACGCGCAGCTGAACTGATAATTGCGAATAAGGAACTTCACTTTCAAAATAAAGAGAAAGAAAAACGAGCAAATGAATTAATCATTGCCAATAAAGAACTTGCTTTTCAAAATGATGAAAAAGAAAATCGGGCAGCTGAACTGATAATAGCGAATAAGGAACTACACTTTCAGAATAAAGAGAAAGAAAAGCGCGCAAACGAATTAATCATTGCCAACAAAGAACTACTTTTTCAAAATGACGAAAAGGAAAAGCGGGCAAATGAATTGGTAATCGCCAACAAGGAACTTCAGTTTCAAAATGAAGAAAAGGAAAAACGCGCAAACGAATTGGTTGTCGCCAACAAAGAACTGCTTTTTCAAAATGAAGAAAAGGAAAAACGTGCAGCTGAACTCATCATTGCCAAAGGAAAAGCAGAGGAAAGCGATAAGCTAAAAACTGCTTTTCTCCAAAATATGTCGCATGAAATACGCACTCCGCTCAATGGAATTATTGGTTTTTCTGCATTACTGAATTACGATGATGTAAGCCGTGAAGAGATTAAAGAATATTCGGCCATCATTTGTCAAAGTGGGAACCGACTGATCGAAATTGTAAACAATGTGCTCGATATTTCAAAAATTGAAACAGGTCAAATTGTAATTGTGCGCAAAGCTATTGTAATTGATGAAGTATGTTCAGATATACTTACCTTCTTCACACCCATCACAAAAACAAAAAATATCATTTTGAATTACCAAAATCATGGTGATAAAACGAAAATGATTTATTCAGACGATGCCAAACTGCATCAGATCCTGACTAATTTAATTAACAATGCTGTTAAATTTACAAAGTCGGGAAGCATCGATTTTGGTTTCGAAACCAAAGGAAATTTTATTCAATTTTTTGTAAGGGACACGGGTATTGGAATTCCTGTTGAATTGCACAAGAAAGTGTTTCTAAGGTTTATTCAAGTTGAACAGTCGATGACAAAAAACTATGAAGGAGCTGGTTTGGGACTTGCTATTTCAAAAGGTTTGGTTGAACTGCTGGGAGGCAAAATCTGGCTTGAATCGGAAATAGACAAAGGCACTACATTTTATTTCACATTACCATTTGAGCAAGTGAATGTGCAACCAAAAACAGTGGACGCAATTAATGACAGCCATGTAAAAAAGTCGCAAAGTAAGATTCTAATTGCTGAAGACGATTGGACAAGTTATCAGTATCTTTCTAAAATGTTATCAAAATCGGGTATCTCAATCATTCGCGCTGAAAACGGAGAACAGGCTGTGGAATTTACCAAACAAAACCCTGATATTGATTTAATTATAATGGATATTCGTATGCCAATAATGAATGGCATTGAAGCCGCAAAGCTAATCAAACTGTTACGACCCAATCTGCCAATTATTGCCCAAACTGCTTATGCTTTTAGCGAGGAAAAAACCAATATTTTATCAACCGGATTTGATGAATACCTGTCTAAACCTTTGCAATTCTTCAAACTGGATGAAATGATAAAAAAATACCTGAAATGATGTTTTAGCAAACCAGGCACTTTTGGATCGTTAAGTTTCTGACACAAAAAGTTAGCAGATATGCTGTTAGTTAAGCCGCAATCTCTCTAACTCATTGTAACTAATTGCAAATCAGTGGCTAAAATATTGTCCTTTTGGTTGCCCTTAATAAATACTTAGGGCTAATGAAAAAGCCGACTTTGCCATCATGAATCGGGTAGGAAGCGGCTTTCGCCGCTGTCCCCCCACACCACCTGGCATACGTACTCCGTACCAAGGCGGTTTCTATTAGTCTTTTAAACCGACATACGTACTTTTAGAGATAATAGACCTTGTTTTGCGAACCAAAGGTTGTCCATTGCTTTTGCTACAACAACTTTTTTCGACATCTCCCACCAGCCTTGACAGTACATTACCACATTCCAGCTCTTATGTTTCGG
>JAGXRB010000420.1 GCA_018336075.1 Bacteroidota bacterium | reverse complement strand
TCCAGCCGTTTGTACGTAATAAACGGCAAACTGCCCGCCGTCTCCGAAATGATGCGCACACAGGCCAGCCAGGCCGAGACGCGCAGCGCACTCTCTGGCGTGACCATCACTCCCGATGTGCTTACATCTCCGCCCGCCAAAACCCGGCTAAATTCACTGTCCGGGTCCGTTGACGGGTGGTAGCGGCGCTCAAACAGCATCCTTGTTCTCCTGGGGGCTGCGCCGCATCGCGTTTGCAAACGCTGTCGCGAGCAGCACCGCCCCAACACCAAACAATGCCTGGCCTAACCCAATCCAAACCCACAAACCAAAAAATACGGAAATCAGGCCTATCATGTACAAAACTTCAGAAGGCCCAAAGTAAAAGCCCCTCATCTGACCTTCCTTATTTGGTCTTGCTGTCGGGCATCATGGGCCGATAAAACGCCGTTAAATTTAGATACCTCGCCAGAAAGTCGCTTAACCTCGTCTGACAAAGCCGTCAGCGCATCACTCGTCTCCTTGCGTTGCAACACGAGAAAATCCTGCCATTGCTTGTCGCGCGCTTCAATCGCTTTCAAGAAAATCGCCACGAGCTGGAGCGCAAACCAGATAAAAACACCAACCAACGGGACCTGGATAAGTAGGCCGATATACTCCATAACTCCCCTTACTCGATTGAACTTCGTACTTGTTTGGTCATCGGGTTTCTCCGGGAAACAAAAAACGCCCATCCTGCACAAAGCAGGACGGGCGCATCAGTTCCGTCAAACGTCTCGGTCTACACCAAGACTGCAAATATTTACTTATTCATTTTAGGACTTTTGTTCTTGTTTGTCAATATAAAATAAATTGTGCGACCGTTTGGCCTGAGGGGGGCAGGTCAAACGGTCGCTGGTTTCTATTTTAGAATATGCGTTCTGTTCTGTCAAGGGTTCAATTTGCGTATTCTCCGGTTTGGTACAGCATGTCTTTGATGTCCTGCAACTGCCCTTCAATGTGCGCCAGGCTGCCAACATGGCCCCAATGAACCGCTTCGGTTCTGCCCCTGTCAGATTTCTCAATCCCGACCTCAATCTGCTTAAGAAGTTTCTTGATTGCCGCCTGTTTCTCTTCGTATTTTGCGAGTGCGCTGTCGTTTGTTTTCATGGTTTGGTTTCCTTTCTTGCCATCATTAGGCCGCTGTATGCCAGGAAAGTCAAGCCTACAAAGTGCGAATACCGCGCGATTCATAGACTGATTTCTGCTCCGGATGGCGCAAGGCAAGGTCTAGGGCCATAATCAACGCCACCACTCCGTCTATTTTTTCGCGGCTTCGAGACTTGTCCGGCTTAATGTTGCCGGCCGGGTCCAGTCTCGCGACTACGTTATCCATCATCCAGGTCAATACCGGGTTGTTGCCGTGCTTGATTTTTTTCGCAAGAATCAACCGCTCCAGCTCTTTCATCGGTGGCGACATCGAAGCATACCCTTGCCCAAACGGCAGCATGGTCATGCCTTTGTTTTCGAGCACCTGCACCACACGCGCAGCGCCCCAACGGTCAAAAGCACCCTGGTCAATATCGAACATATCGGCATCCTTTTCTATCTGCTCAAATATCCAGTCATAATCAATAACATTCCCTGGCGTGGCCTCCATGAACCCGGCCTTCACCCACTCCTCGTATTTGACCCCCTGGTCGCGGGTACGAATGCTCATATTGTCTTCTGGTATCCAGAAGCGGCAAACCACATAATACTCTCCGTCATCACCTGCAAAAACCATAACCCAGGCTGTTATATCGTCTGTGCTCGACAAGTCCAACCCAGCATAAGCCACCTGGCCTTTCATCTTTTCTGGCAATTCTAGGGCTGGGATATTTTCAATGCCACAGGCGCGCCAGGAATCCATGTTCATCCACTTTACTTCGCCCTGCGTCCACACGTTCAGTTCGCGCCGCAAAAAATTATTCAAGGCTGCGGCCATTTCCCCGGCCCGCTTGGCCTTTATGCGCATGTCTTCCCATTTTTTTGACACACCCAGGTTGGGGTTCGACTTCACCCAAACAGACTCATCTCGCCAGTCATCGCCCTCATCCAGCGTATAAATAATGCCAAACCACGAATCATCCACGTACGAATCGTCTCGCCAACCCTCGAGCACCTTGCGCGTGTATTCATGCTTTTCATAGCACACGCTTTGGCGGTCCATGCCCGCCGTCGTTATCATAATAATCAGCGGCTGCTCGCGCGAGCCGGTGGCCGTTTCAAGCAACTCCAGCGTCTCGCGGCTTTTATGAGCATGCAGCTCGTCGACGACAGCGCCGTGAACGTTGAGCCCATCAAGACTATCCGAGTCACCACCCAGCGGCTCGTACTTGCTGGCCGTCTGCTCGATGCTCAAATTATCCTTATAAATTCGGATATATTTCTTGAGCAGCGGGTTCTTGCGCACCATCCGAATGGCCTCCTGGTGCACAATGCGTGCCTGGTCGCGTTTCGTGGCCGCTGAATAAACCTCCGCCCCGGCTTCGCCGTCAGCAAAAGCGAGATATAAGCCATCACCGGCGCTGTCGGTAGACTTGCCATTCTTACGTGCCACTTCGATGTACGCGCTGCGAAACCGGCGTGTGCCGTCTGAGTTCATCCACCCAAACATCGCCCAAGTCTTGAACTGCTGCCACGGCTCTAATACTAAGTTTTGCCCAGCCCACTTGCCTTTGGAATGCTTTAATATCCCCTTAAAACGCAAAACGCGCTCAGCGGCATCCCGGTCGAACCACAACCCACGTTCATGGCCATGCGCTAAGTCGTGTAAATGGCGCTCACACGCCAGGCGAACCCAGCGGCAAGCCACGATTTTGCCCGCCACGACATCGTGTGCATATTGTTCTGCCGGATGAAGTACCGCTTTCATCTTCGCCATTTCACTGCTTGTTGACCTTTACTTTGTCGCCGAACAACATACGGGCAATTTCATCGTCATCGCTTGGTTTTTCTGATGACACGCGCGACCGGCTCGACGGCGTCATGCCGAATTCCGCAGCAATCTTGACCAACCGGTTCAGGGCGCTGTTTTTGATACCAACCCACGGGTTTTGGTACATGCCGCCCTTTTCAGAGACAATAACGGCACCCTGCACCGTTATCTCTTCATCCGCCTCGATGTAATCAGACCAGGCCTGGCAATAGGCAACCAACGCGGCCCGGTCAATCCGGCTCAACAGCCCGAGGGCATGCAGCTCCTTGGTAATGCGCCGCCATTCTGCCTTTGCAACATCAGGCAGGTGTGACGGGCAGCGTGGCACCACACTCTCTGGCTTTGGCTCTTTTTTGTTCAGTGCCCGTTTTCCAGGGTTGCCTTCTAGTTTTTTAACTTCAGTGGGCTTTGGCTTTCTCCCCCTCACGGCTCCTCCAATTCTGGACTTTGGCCGGTAGCGGTTGACCAGCGCTCAAGGCCAACTGCCACATACTTGGGGTCATTGTCCATTGCGCGGCATACCCGCCCCAGTCGCTCACAGGCCATCAGGGTTGTTCCAGAACCGGAAAATAGGTCAAGCACAACTGCCCCGGGCTTGCTGGAGTTGGATATAGACCGCTCGACCAGCTCAAGCGGCTTCTGGGTAGGGTGGTCTTCGCTTTTCTTGGGCCGGTCGATGCACCATACATCAGACTGCTTGCGGTCCACCACCTCGACCAACCGGGCGGCATCCCCGCGCCAGCCATACCACATAGGCTCAAATTGGGTGTGGTAATCCTTCCTGGAGAGCACCAGCTGGTCTTTGACCCATACGATGGTAGATGACCAGTGAAAACCACGCTCACGCAATTGTTGGTCTATCACCGGCCACTCCTGTGAGCCCATCACCAGGTAGATCGGCGCACCGGGTACACAAAACTCCCACATCCGTTTGGTAAACTTCTCTACAAAAAGCGGGAAGTCTTTGCCCAGGTTATCGTTGTTCATCGTGCGTACCTTGTAACCCTGTGCATTTTCGACATCGACTCCGCCGCCGTAATTGACATTCCAGGGCGGGTCGCTCCATATCATCTGCGCGAGGTCATTCCCCATCAACCGCTTCACATCGGCCTGCTGGGTAGAATCGCCGCACATGATGCGCTGCTTACCCAGCCGCCACATCTGGCCCGGCTGCACTTGCCACTTGGCCTGCAGCTCATCGGCGCGCTCAAGTTCTGGCCCCGGGTCGTCAAGGACCGGCTTCGTTTCTGTAGAAACGCCAACCAACTCGTCGAGTTCAGCTGGTTCAAAGCCGGTAAACAGGTCGCCCAGGCTCCCGGTCAGTTCTCGCAAAACATCTTCATCCCAACGGCTAAACTCTCCCACGCGGTTATCTGCAATCCCAAATGCCGCCGCGGTGGCTGCGTCATCATCCACAAAAACAACAGCGATGTGACTCCACCCCAATTGCAAAGCCGCGCGATAGGTGCCATTTCCAGCCTCAATCTTTCCGTTCTGTAGCCGGTTCACAACAATGGGTTTACGTTGTCCATATTGTCGCAGGCTGCCCGCGATTCGCTCTACATCATGCCCAATGCGTGCATTGGCCGGGTCTTCATGCAGGCTCGCAACGGGTACTGCCAGGGGTCTCAAAGATTCAGTAATATAGGACAGGTCAGTCATTGGGGCTACTTCCTTTCAGGCATCTTCCCCGTCATCAGGTGCCATCGTTCCAGGGTCGCGGCTACATAGTGGGGGTCAATTTCAGCAGCCCAGCAGACTCGGTTTAGAATTTCACAAGCAATCAAAGACGTTCCAGACCCGCTGAAAGGGTCAAAAACAACCTCGTCTGGCCGGGTATAAAGCAAGATATGCCGTGCAGGGATTTCCAACGGAAATGCGGCCACATGGCCATGCGCGCCAGCTGTGCCCTTGATGTCATTCCAATACGAGCGCAGCGCCCACTTCTGGTTTGTTTTTCCCTGCCCTCGGCTCTTACCGTCTCGATTGTAGAAAGTTTCAAGCGATAGTATGTCTTGCTCGTTCAAGGAATCGGTAAAGCTCAACGGCAAGCCGTCATCATGTTCAAATGCGCCAATAAACTCCGAGTGCTGGTCAATCAAATCACTCTTGGGCGATAAAGCTGCAACCTGGCCTTCCTTCAGCCAGTGCCTTACATGGCGCAAATTCCAGCCATGCGGGTAGAAAGCATTGGCCCACTTATCTATCAGCAATAACACCTGGCGCTTCTTGCGTTTATCAAACGACGTTGTGAAACCTGTTCCGGTATTAATCACAATACGTGACTCGTCAACGCGCACCACGGATGCAATGACTCGGGCAACCTCGGCGATAAACTTCTCTATCTCTTCCACACTTTTCTCGCGCTCATAATCTTTACCGACCCAATAAGGCGGAGATGTAACTGCCAGCGCCGCTACTCCGCCCCACTGCAAGGCCCCAATGTCCAAGCGCATCGTATCTGCGCAAACTAATGTGTGCTTGCCGAGCTGCCAGGCCTGGTCGGAAGCAGTTTGCCATTTTTCGCAAAGCTCGAGCAGATGGTCATCCTGCGGCCCTGGGTCCACCATCAGCCCATCTCCCCGCTCTCCCAGGACATCACGTATTTCACCATCCGTGAAACCCGTAAACAGGTCATCAACGGTTGGCAGCAAAGCCCCAAGCGCATCGAGGTCCCACTCGCTCAACTCACTCAGGCGGTTGTCCGCGATTCCATAAGCGGCTGCGGTGGCCGGGTCATCTTCAACAAAAACAACCGCAATGTGGCTCCAACCTATCCGCTTGGCTGCAAGCCAAGTTCCATTGCCTGCCTCGATTTTGCCGTTTTGCAGGCGATTGGCAATAATGGGTTTGCGCTGTCCATAGGCTTTCAAAGAAGAGGCTATCCTGTCCAGCGCGTGACCTTTCCGCGCGTTGGCCGGGTCGATATGCAAATCGTCAATAGGGACGGCCAGACTTCTTAAGCCTTCCGCTATATAAGTGAGGTCATCGGTCATAATTTGAAACCCTTATTCTTTTTCCAAAAAGCATTTCTTCCAGTTCGCTCTCCGCGTTGGGTAGTTCAACTTTGACTCGTGAGCGGCTACTAGGTGTCATTCCAAACTCAGCACCAAGCTTGTTCAACTGGTCAAGTGCGCGATTTGCTATTGCCAAGTAGGGATTCTGAATAATGTTCCCGGCTGCCGTTTTAATAATTTCGCCTTTTTCGCGCACCATCCTTTCGGCCTTCAACCAGCGAACATAAATCACGCAATACATGGCAAGCGCATCTTTGTCAACAGTTGTAACGAGACCGAGAGTGTACAGTTCCTGAACAACGGCCAACCATTTGTTTTTCTCATCATCGCCCAAATGTTCTGGAGCCGAGGGAAAAACTATTGTTGGACGAGGCTCTGCATGGTTGATTGCTCGCTTTCCAGGATTGCCTGCGAGCAATTTCACGGTGGTAGGTTTTGGTTTTCGTCCTCGCATTCATACCTACCCCCCCCTACCTAATTTCGCGGGTAAATACGCACGACCCATGCGCCGGTCTAGCGACCATAGACTGTGAAGATTTAATCCCCCCTACCCCCTCGACGACTGCCATCGTGCGCGGTCTTGCGGTTATTGCAAGTGACACACAAGGATTGGTAGTTGGTTTCATCATCACGACCTCCTTGTCGTAACGGAATAATATGGTCAACAATGGTTGCCCGAACCAGAAGCCCACGGTGAACGCCATACAAATCAACGCACCACGGATGCTCTTCCAGCCAGGCCTTGCGTTTCTTCTGCCATGCAAACCCGTAGCCTCGACGGGTGGCATTGGGCCGGTTATCAGGCGGACGTGGGAGTCGGTGCTCATCACACCGGCTCCCTTCGTAGACCAGCGCAGGACAACCCGGAGCGGCGCAAAGCCGGGGCGGCTTCCTGGGCATTAGAACGGAAATTCCCTGCTGCCTGAATGCGAGAACGCCCGCAACCCCAGGCCTTTGACAAGAAACAGGTGCAGTCCCTTCGTCCCGGCTACCTGGACGATATATCCAAAGACCAGGCCGAGGACTTTGACGACATCAAGTATTTGTGAATCGACAGCTGCATAGTCGAAGCTGGGATGAAATCCCAACACAACAGCAATGCCGGCAAGGCCCAACAGATTGAACACGGCCGACCATACCCCAGCGGTGTCGTCGGCAACGACCCCTGCCCACTTGAGCACGTCGACCAACAAACTGAACAAAGCCTGCAGGCCAATCATGCTGCCGGCAATGACCAGGACGATATCCAAGTCCAGGCCGAACAAAGCCAACACGGCAGCAAAAACAGCCACCAGCCCAACTGGGAGGCCCAGGCTTTTCAAAACAGATTCGAGATTGAACTTCATAGTTTTCTCCTTGGTTAGGTAAGTGGAAACAAAAAGCACCCGACGCCATAAAGGCGCCGGGTGCATCATTTCCGACAAATGTCCCGGTCTACACCAGGACTGCAAACGAATAGATTGTTACAGCACTACTTTTAGAACAAAACCTCCTTTCATTTTTTATTATACATGTTTTTGCCCAGTGACGACCTGTTCACATCTGCTCACAAAAACTCAATATCCATGTCATTATCCAATATTACCAGCTTCGAGTCTGGCCCGAAATTATCCAACCATTGTTGATGAATTCTTTCAAGAGCGGCTGCTGATAACATACGGGAAACCTTCAACACCGCAATCTTTTGTGGAGAAGCCGTCACAGGTAGCAGGACATGCTCACTTCCTGGTGCGCCACAAGCGCAACAACAACCCCGATAATCCAGAAATAAAACACTCCTGCAATAGTCACAATGCGGAATGTCGGCGTCTGAGTTACCAGTAAGGCTCAACTTCTTTGGTGGCGGCGGGACCGGTACATAGCTCATTGTGTTCCTCCATTCGCCTTTAACCAAAAACTGAAGATTTTAGGTATGGCATTTTCTTTCACGTATTGCGCCAGCTGGTCGTGATGCTTCTGGCAAAAGCGCATACGGTCTGGAGATTCTTTTTCTGCTTCACAGACCAATTCGGAACAACCATCAAACGAACATTTTTCCGCAACCATTGTTACGGTTTTATCTTTACTATGTGCAATATCAACACCTATAAATGGCGTGGTTTCTTCGGGGCAGATGCAGTTATAAACATTCCCGCCACATTGACCACACTTCCAAATGCACTCATCTTCATGCAAGCCATTACACTCACCGTATGGCTGACCAGATATTCCGCAAAGTTCCATTTTATTTTTCCTTTACTTCGGCGGCTTCCAGCATGGCGAGTTCGTTTTTGCTGGTAAGACAGTGTCGATGCAAAAACACAGCATAGGGTTTATCCGTACATTCAGCCATGCCATAGAGTCGGATAGTTTCACCTTCCAGGCGTTTTCCGCATGTATCACAGTAACGACTTCTGCGAGGCTTTTTTATAATTCTCAAAGATAACGTTGGCATCTTTTCTCTTTTCTCGGCAGTCCGCCGAGTTCATGATTGCATTACCCCATCACCCACCGCTATCGCCGGGTAATGCGACATCAAACGCAGATAAGCCTCGGTCGGCGGCTCTGTCCAATCGACCTCCTGTCCGCAAATAGTGCAGACAATCCCCGAACAGGCCCCAATAATAGCCCTGGCGCGCGCTGCGGGCAGCTCCTGTGGCTCATCACCGCGCTCAACGGATGCCTGGTACAGATACAGCGCAGATGTGACGCCCTTGCCGTGCTTGACCTGCCTCACCTCGCCCAAAACATGAGCATGCTTTGATGGGGTCGGCCAATACTTGCGTTCGTTTGCTGGCATCCTCACTCCTCCTTAACCAAACCGGTGATGTCGCTGAGTTGGATATCGCGCACCTTCTGCGTGGACAAGTTCTTGACGCGCACACGGGTTGTTCCTGGCATCCCTATCACATCTTCAACGTCGCCAAAATATCGACGCGCGTTGTACTGGTACTGCACCGTTGTGCCGGGCTTGAGCATCGATGCCGCTACATTGTGCAAGTTCTCGTTCACGCGCTTTTGTTCAGCCAACAACCGCAGCAGCACAGACAAGTTCAGTTCTGGTCGTAGGTCGCGCATATCAGTCATCCTCCGTTTCCACAGAAACAGCCCGAAGAACAAATTTCACGTCTCGAAACCCATCCAACTGCTCTGCAAAATGTGCCTGAATGCTCTCGCCGAGTCGCTCACTCACCCAATCGACCGCAAACGCATTCCGCGCGGCCAAATAAACAATCCCGTCCCGATACCCCTGTAGGCGCACATCCTTGACCCAGGTTTCGTAGGCGGCTCGGGGCAGTGATTCTGCATAATGCTCGAGCAGACTGCCCCAAACACTCACTGCGGCCAGGCTCTCGGTAGTTTCAGGCCAATCCCCCTCAATCACCGCGGACGGGTCAATGCTGATGCGCGTTTCAGTCTCTGTCACCCGCTCATAATCAACCCCATTCAGGCAACTCACCACATGCCTGCCCCCCGTCTCGCCGCACCGCGGGCACCGCTGCACATGATATTCGGCCAGGCCGACCGCGGCCAGGTAGTCATACGTCAAAAATTCAAATGGATTGCTCAAGTATTGCGGGTCCGGCCGCTTGTTTGCGTCGACCTTTTTGCCCTTTTTGAGTTCGCGTCGAATGGCCCGATAGACAAATCCCACCGGTGACATCAAGTCATCCCGCGATTGGTACCCCTGCGCCATCCAAGCCAATATCTCGCGTATCGGCCTGGCCCTGACCACATCATCGCATCGCACCGACTTCCCGAGCAGTCGGTACGCCTCCCTGCACAAACTCTCCGGCGTGGTCTTTTCGGCCAATTCAGGTTCCGAAAAATCGGAACCTGCCCCAGAGTCTAGGTAGTTAGAATCTTCTAAGGTCTTTAAAGAACTAGAAGACTCTAGACTCTCTAGTCTAGAGTCTTCAGAATCCGATTTATCGGATTCTGACCCGTTTTCGACGTCGAAAACGATGTTTCGTTGTTGTTTTTCGCTGTCGGCCCTGCCAGAATCCGAAAAATCGGAACCTGACATCAACGCTCCTTGTTCGCCTTCCAGCGCATCGAACATGCCTGGCAGCGCATCTTGATATCCCGTGGCCAACCCGTACCACTTTTCGCCGCGCTCACGAACATCGACCGAAACCACCTGCAGGCCTTCCAGCACGCGCAGAGCCTTGCGCACGTCGTCATCGTTGCTGTCTGCCCATATCACCAACTCCGACGTGGTCATCATGCGCCGGGTCATCAAAAAGACCACAAATATTGTCGATGGCAAACCTTTCAACGACCGGGTGAACATCATCCGAGTATTCATCAACGCACCTCATCTTTCTGCTCTACTTCCCGGGTCGCATAACCGCGCCAGTTGCGCGCAGTCTTCTCTTGCGGTAAGTGATATTTTTCCTGAATTTGCCGTGTGCTCATCTTCGCAATTTCGACCACCTCCCCGTCAGAAATAAATGGCCGAACCTTCCGCCAGTCTGCCGGAAAGTTTCCGGAAACTTTCCCTTCGTCGTCGGCAACTTTCCGGCCATCTTTCCGAGCGTCTTTCCGCTCTTGCCGGGCAGTTTCCGCCCGAAATTCCCTGTCGGCCTGCCCTGCCCGCAGTGCCACAATCAACGCAGAGTTGAGCGCCAGAAGTGATAGAAGACCCACTGCCACAATTTTTACGTAAGGCAGCGAGTCGGGGTCGGCAATGGCATACCAATCCAACAGGCCGTTCACCAGGATAATGATGACCACATAGGCCACCACCGCCAGGATTGCCAAACCCATAGGCGCAGCATCGTCAGACTTCAACCGCGTCCGGTTCCAGTTCCAAAACTGGATGGCCGTATGCACTCCGGCCAGGCCGATGGTTTCGACCACCAGCGCCACAACTATCACTGCACCCACGTCCCACCACTCCTTACCTTTCGCAAGGTAGTAATAGGCGTTGTAGGCCGCAAAATAGGTCGGCACCAAAGGAGCCAACCAGGGGCTTATTCCTGCAACAAAATCAAGTAATCGCTTTTCGAACATCAGCATCTCCTTGCCCCTGCAACCCGCAAAGGCAGCACACAGGTTATGGATTAGGCCCGGTAAGTCAAGCCCGGTCGCCGCCCAAATCAGCGTCAAAATGGGCTGGTTGGGCTGGTTGCCGGTTGGTCAGGGCTGGTCAGGGTTGGTTGGGTTGGTCGGTTGGTTAGCAATT
>JAGXRB010000419.1 GCA_018336075.1 Bacteroidota bacterium | reverse complement strand
GGCGGGTCGTGGTACCGACATCAAACTTGGTGCAGGTGTCAAGGAGGCTGGTGGTTTGGCCATCATTGGTACTGAAAGGCATGAGTCAAGGCGTGTTGACCGTCAGTTGAGAGGTCGTGCCGGACGACAAGGTGACCCAGGTAGTTCGCAGTTCTTTGTTTCGCTCGAGGACGACCTGATGCGCATGTTTGGTTCGGGCCGTATTGCAGGCCTGATGGATCGTCTTGGCTTGAAAGAAGGTGAAATGATTCAACATCCGATGATTTCTAAGTCGATTGAAAGAGCACAGAGAAAAGTGGAAGAAAATAACTTTGGTGTTCGTAAACGTTTGCTGGAATACGACGACGTTATGAACGCCCAACGTGAAGTAATTTATAAAAAACGCCGCCACGCACTTTTCGGCGAACGTTTGTCGGTCGATATTTCCAATATGCTTTTTGATCTTGGAGAAAATATTATCAGTGAGAACCAGGCAAACCGCGATTTCGAAGGAATGCGTCTGGCATCACTTAAAAGCATGGGCGTTGAGCCTCCATTTGATAAAGAAGAGTTTAGCTCTACACAAGCTGAGGCACTAAATGAAAAACTTTTCGCAAAGGCCACCGCTGCTTATAAAGAAAAAACAAAACGAATTGGCGAAAAAACCATGCCTGTAATTCACGATGTTTTTGAACGGCAGAAGCAATATGAAAATATTGCTATCCCGATTACAGACGGAATAAAAGGCATGCAGGTAGTTGTTAACCTAAAAAAGGCAGTAGAGAATGGTCAGCGTGAAGTTTCTTTGTCTATTGAGAAAAGTATTTCCCTTGCGTTGATTGACGAATCGTGGAAAGAACATTTGCGTGAGCTTGACGACCTGAAACAATCTGTTCAGAATGCCACTTATGAGCAAAAAGACCCTTTGCTCATTTATAAATTTGAATCGTTTCAGCTATTCAAAAACATGATCCACCGTATTAACCGCGATGTGATTTCATTCCTTATGAAAGCCAATATACCGGTTCAGGATGGAGCTAATGTGCGCGAGGCACAACGCACCAAAGGTATCGACAGATCAAAAATGAAAGAAGAAAGGTCTGATTTGCTTGCTCAATCGCATAGCAATACCCAACGTCAGGAGGTAACACAGCCCATCGTAGCAGAGAAAAAAGTTGGCAGAAATGAACCATGTCCATGTGGAAGTGGGAAAAAATATAAAAATTGTCACGGTAAAATGATGGCAGAAGTATAAAACTGTTGTATTTTCGTGCGGGTTGTTGCTTTATCCGACACAATCAGTTTTGGTTATCAGTTAAGCCTGAAATATTTATAGTTATGAAAAGAGCTTTGCTTCTGATATTTGTGTTTTGCCTGATAGTGGTTAACCTATCATGCCAAAAAGAAAAAACACCATCTGATGACAGACCAATTCTTTCATATAGCGAACCCATAATCAATCCACCCGATGATTTTCTGATTATGTTCAATTTTGTCTCCATTGGTGAAAATCATGCCGAGGTCACTTTTGCAGATTCGGCTGTCTGGATAATAGAAAAACTAGGAAATCCTTTATACAACCTGAGTCTGTATAATTTTACGGAAAATAAGGTAATTGATTCCGCTGATACACTTGGATTGGCAGCCAATAAGAAATACAAGGTCATCGTAAAAAATGTGTCCACTACAGAGGCACTCAGGTTTTTTGTCGGATTTAAAAAGCTGGATATTCCTTATCAGAATTATACCAACCGTTTTTAAAAAGTACTTAATAATTAGCCTACTATGAAAAACAACAGGCTTTTTTTTATTGCAATTTTTTTCCTATTGTTTTTTTTTCTTTCTGATTCATTGTTTGCACAATCAGACTTAAAGGGTCAGCGTCCAAAGCTTGGGCTGGTGTTAAGCGGTGGCGGCGCAAAAGGTTTTGCACATGTTGGCGTCATAAAAGTGCTCGAAGAAGCCGGCCTTCAATTTGATTATATCGGCGGAACCAGTATGGGTAGTATCGTCGGCGCACTTTATGCCTTGGGCTACCATCCAGATTCAATTGCACAGATAATACGTTCTCAGGATTGGAATTCTGTGATGAAAGATAAATTACCGCGCAACTATATTCCCATTGAGGAGAAATATAATTTTGACAGGTTTGTTATTACTTTTCCAATCATTGAGCGAAGAGTGAAGGTTAAAGGAGGTTTACACAGTGGTCAGCTGGTCGATCTTTTACTGGCAAAATATCTTAGCCCTTCTTTTATTACTAATGATTTTTCAGAACTGCCTGTGCCTTTTGTATGCATTGCAACTGATCTTGAAAACGGTTCGAATGTTGTTTTAAACAAAGGAATACTTCACAAGGCGGTTAGAGCCAGTTTGTCGATTCCAGGATATTTTAATCCGGTAACGATTGATAACAGACTTTTGGTGGATGGTGGTGTTATTAATAACTTTCCGGTAAAAGAGGTGAAAGAGCATGGTGCTGATCTTATCATCGGCGTTGATGTACAAACAGGCCTTCATAGCAGAGAAAACCTGAATTCGATTTTAAATATTATTGATCAGATCACAAGCTTTTACAGAATGAATGCCAATGAAGAGGCAGTCAGGCTTTCGGATGTATATATCAAACCCAATTTGCAGGAATATGACATGATGAGCTTTGATGATTATGAGGATATCATGCGTTTGGGTGAAGAGTCAGCACTAAGATTTTTGCCACAACTTAAAAAAATTGCAGACTCAATCAACGCTGTTAATCCCCGGGAGCCCCGGGTGTTGGATGCCAAACCTCTTGATTCTGCTTTTGTAACATATATTCAGTATAACGGGCTGAAACGTATTCCAAAAGAGTTTCTTGATGGTGCACTTGATATCTCCCCCCGAAGCTGGGTGCAAATCTCTGAACTTACAGAAGGCTTGAAGCGGGCTTATGGCAGCGGATTTTTTGAGTCGATTAATTATCATCTTATTCCTTTTGACGAAGATATGGGATTGGTTTTCAATATCCGTGAAGCAAGCTCCGGGATCTTTGGAGCAGGGATTCATTATGACTCCGATTACAAAACCGCATTACTATTAAATGCTACTTTCAAAAATGTTGCCATTAAAGGTTCTAAATTGTTTATTGATCTTAATCTGGGTGAGAATCAAAGACTTCAGGGTTTTTACCTTGTAGATCGAGGTTCAAAAATTGGTTTTGGCACAAAAGCGACCTTTTTCAACATGAGTTTAAATGAATACAGTAAAAACGAAATCGTTGATGTTTACAATGTATTTCAAAATACAGGAGAAGTTTTTGCCCAATGGACATTTAAAAACACAATGCGTTTTCGTGCAGGTTTCACCTTCGAAAACATAAGCATTAAAAGCAGATTCAGTGAGTCAACACTTAAAGGCTCAAACCCATTTCTTGTTGGGTTTTTGAACTGGTCGATTGACAGCTACAATAAAAATCAATATGCAACCAACGGGCATAAACTGAACTTAACAATAAAAAATGTTTCTGCACTTTTTGATGTCAACAACAAAGATATTACCAAAAACTCGCTGGTTTTTTTGATGAGATATGATAACAATATTCCAGTTAATGCAAAGCATACATTTAAACCCGGTGTTTTTGCAGGCTTTACTATAAAAGATCATGTTCCACCACCACAGCATTGGTTTTTGGTTGGAGGACAATCACATATCAATTATTTTGATTCTTTTGTGCCCTTTACCGGTCTTAGATTTATTGAAAATGCAGGCCTTTATGCGCTAATCGGAAATTTTTCATGGCAATATAATTTTTATTCAAAGCTTTATTTGACTGCAAAATGGGATCTCGGTTTTGTGACAGAAACACTGGAAGATTTATTAAATAAGCCAACGCTGCTCTCTGGCTTTGGCTTAACAGTGGGTTATGAAACTGCTATTGGCCCTGTTGAAATAAGTGTTATGGGAAGCAACATTAATAAAGGAATGACTAATTTTATCAATATAGGATATTGGTTTTAACAAAGAAAAATTATGAAGTATAAACGTATACTATTGAAATTGAGTGGTGAAGCCCTGATGGGAAAACAAAATTATGGAATCGATCCCGAACGCCTTCAAGACTATGCTCAAGAAATAAAACTTGCTGCCGAAGCTGGTGCTCAGATTGCAATTGTAATTGGCGGAGGCAATATTTTTCGCGGGTTGCAGGGGATGAGTCAGGGAATGGATCGTGTTCAAGGCGATTACATGGGAATGTTGGCTACAGTGATAAACAGTATGGCATTGCAATCGACACTCAAATCTTTGGGTTTGAAAGCAAGTCTTTTATCTGGCGTATATATCGACAGGGTTGCGGAATCAATGAGCGGCCCCAAAGCAATTGAGCTTTTGGAGCAAGGCCACATTGTGGTTATTGGCGGTGGAACCGGAAACCCATTTTTCACCACAGATACTGCTTCAGCCCTCAGGGCTGTTGAAATCAACGCAAATGTGATTTTGAAAGGCACACGAGTAGATGGAATTTATACTGCAGATCCTGAAAAAGATCCAAATGCTGTGAAGTATGCACATCTTACTTTTGATCAGGCATATAAGGATCAGCTGAAAGTGATGGATCTTACTGCATTTACTTTGTGCAGTGAAAATAACCTACCGATCGTAGTGTTCGACATGAATATTAAAGGCAATTTGCTGAAAGTGTTGAACGGAGAACCGATTGGTACAATCGTGACCAATTGAACAAAAAACAGTTTTTTAGCGAATTTGTAAGTCAGCACAGCAACCAAATTGCTTTGTTGCTGATTATGATTTTTGCTGCCATCTTACGTTTGTGGGCATTGTGGCAACTGCCATTTATGCACGATGAGTTCAGTGCTCTTTTCAGAACACGTTTCGATAGTTTTAATCAACTCATCAGCGAGGGAGTAATGCGCAACGATTCTCATCCGGCTGGAGTTCAGGTGTTTTTGTATTACTGGGTGAAGTTGACAGGTTTCAATGAATTTTGGGTTAAACTGCCTTTTGCCCTATCAGGGATTTTTTCGGTCTGGCTGATTTTTGCAATTGGAAAAAAATGGTTCAATGAAACAGTTGGGTTGTTGGCTGCTGCTTTTGCTGCTGTAATGCAGTTTTTTGTTTTTTATAGTCAGTTGGCACGACCTTATGCGCCGGGGTTGTTTTTTGTGCTTTTTGCCGTTTTCTGGCTGTCTGCGATGCAGGGTCATGAGCAGAAAGTAAAAAACAAGCATTTGGTGATGTATTCGGTTTCGTTGGCGTTGGCAGCCTATATGCAGTATTTTTCGATGCTGCTTGCCGGACTTATTTTTCTGTGCGGTTTTTTTATGCTTAAGAAACAAAATTTCAAAAAGTATTTTATATCCGGACTTTTTGCTTTACTGCTTTATGCACCGCATTTACCAATTTTCTGGTTTCAGATAAAAGCAGGCGGGATCGGAGGATGGCTTGGAGCGCCAAAGCCCGGTTTTCTTTTAGATTTTTTCGCGTATACTTTTCACTTTTCATTATTTTTTGGATTAGCTGCAATAACGCTAATGGCAGTTTTTTTCAATAGGAATGCGCTCAGTTTTATAAAAAACAAAAGACGGATAATCGGTTTTCTTTGGTTTGGTCTCAGTTTTTCAATTGCCTACTTTTATTCAGTTTACCGCACACCAATTTTGCAATACAGCACTTTGTACTTCAGTTTTCCTTTCTTGGTGCTTGCGTTTTTCTCCTTTACTAAACCTCTGAAAGGGCTGCAAAATCTGCTTTTGATTGCATTTGTTTTATTTGCCGGATCCTTCACATTGATTGAAAAACGCAGTCATTATGACCTGATGTACAATCAGGGATATGATCAAGCTGCAGTTATGATGGCTGAAGACAGAGCTGAATATGGCGAAAACATTGCTTTTGCTGCTATTGGAGGCTCAGCTGAGATGTTTGCTTTTTACATGGGTAAGCAGCAGCTAACCGATGTAAAATTGATGAATTTAAGGTCAAATCCTGCTGAATTCTGGGATTATCTTGATGAAATCAATGTTGAGTATTTTGGCATTGCCTGGGCCGATTACGCCCCTTACGAATGGATAGAAAGTGCAAGGAATCGTTTTGAGCTTGTTTTGAAACATAAAAGCTGGTTCAATTCTGAGTACTATTTATTAAGGAGGATAAGTGATGCTGAAAAACGGCCGTTGCTGGCTAAAGAACGTTTTCTGCTGAATGAAGATTTTGACAAATCAGGTATCAGTTTCGATAAGGACAATGTATACGGGATGTTATGGGAGGCATCAGGTGATACACTTTTTCAAAAAACAGACAATATGATTGTAGCATCACTTTTGGTGATGGCTGTTGATACGATTCAGTCAGTGAAATTTGTGCTTGAATTTAAGTCGGAAGATGGTTCACAGCTTCATTGGATGGGAGGGAATCTTCATGGCAAGGTCGTTTTGCCCGGAGAGTATTTCTGGTTGCATGCAGCCTATCGTTTTGATGCAGGTCCTGAGAATGTCAAAACTGCACTGTTGAGAAGCTATGTCTGGAATCAGGGCAATGAGCGGTTCATGGTTCAAAGGCGGTTCATTTATTCCCGACCGCATGATGCAATTTTATTAGGACTTTATGCACCTATTAAATGATTTTTTGCTTGAGCAATCATTTGAAAATGTCCTATATTTGTAATCGGAAAATTAAAATTTTACAGTCATGACAGAAGAATCTCTATTTGTAATTGATGCCGCATCAGAAGCAATGGACAAAGCGATTGCCCATCTTGAAAAGGAATATCAGAAAATCAGGGCCGGAAAAGCCAATCCTGCCATGTTAAATGGTGTCATTGTCGAATACTATGGTGCGCATGTTCCCATTGAACAAACTGCCAATATCAACACGCCCGATCCGAGACAGATTATTGTTCAGCCATTTGACAAGAGTTCGCTAAATGCCATTGACAAAGCTATCAGGAATGCAAATCTTGGGTTTAATCCAAGCAGTGATGGGGATATTCTTCGCATCAATGTTCCGCCATTGAATGAAGAGCGAAGAAGAGATCTTGTCAAAAGGGCCAAGAATGAAACTGAAGATGCCAAAATTGGAATCCGCAATGCGCGCAGACAAGCCAATGAAGAAGCAAAGAAACTTGAAAAAGATGGTATTCCAGAAGATGAAGTTAAACGACTGATCGAAAAGATTCAGGAGTTGACCAATGGATACACACAGAAAGTTGATAAACTTTTTGAACTGAAAGAGCAAGATATTTTAACTATCTGACGGAGTTTGATCTTCATTTTCGTCTTCAACTTTTTTCTTGCGCAACCAATTAACCAGAAGTTCAACGAAAGGTAATACGAAAGCGCTTATATTGAGTGTTTTATCAATAAATCCAGTGATGTAATTGATAGGATTCAGGCTTTCGCCAAGTTCATCAAATTTTTGCTGCATGACGAGTTCGCTGTGCATTATTTTCAATTTCAGCAACTCAGTTTCATGAATCAGGTCACTCAGGTTTTCAGGGCTGGGCATAGGATCATCTTCATCAACCGGGGATGAAATCTTTTCGTTCATTTTTCTGATGATAGGATTAATGAACATTTGTTTTCTTGTGAAATAAACTGTAAGACCAGCCAAAGTATAAAAAAGACCCATGATCAAAAAGCCATGATGGTATGTGCCTACACTTTTGCCATACCAGAAAACGAATGCAAATGAAAGCATTATCAAAACAAATCCTATTAAAGCTGCAAGAATAATTGCTGTTAAGACAAAAGATGTAAATAGTGCAAAACGACGACTTAGCATGAGGCTCAAGTAGTTCAACCGCATGTTTAAATAGTGTCTAAGTTCTTCAGAGATATCTCTTATTGGCTGCGTAATTTGCTTCATATTAATAAATTGTAATAATTAAAGTTATGATTTATTTACATCTTATTGTGGATAGCTGTACAAGAATAAAATCTTAAAACTTCACAGCTAAAATAGAATTTATGGCACTTAATCTTATAGCTTTTCAGCACGCTGCATTTTTTCTTCGATTAACTTTTTTATAGAATCGATACGATCTGCGATATCGTTTTTTAGATTTTTGGCCGAGTCGCTGGCTTGCTTTTGTAGTTCTTTGCCTTTTTCAGTTGTAAAAAGTAATGCTGTTAGCGCACCTAAAGTAGCGCCCAACACCAGACCAGCTGCGAGATAAGGAAATCTGCTTTTCATGATAAATGTATTTTAAGAATTAATAGATATAGTGAATTCCTACAAATATACGAAAAATAATTTTAAAAGTAAACTGAATACTTGAACAGAGCCCGGAGCCCGTTTCAGGGAAATTCATTCATTTCCTTGTCTAACACATTCCTTTCTAGCTTGTTAACTATTTTTTCTGTTGAAAACTGTCTGTAGATGACTTTGGCAACGGTATATACCGGAATAGCTGCGATCATTCCGACTATACCTGCAAGCTTACCTGCCATGATAATTACCAGAAAAATTTCGATAGGATGTGCTTTTACACTTTTGGAGTAGATGATTGGTTGAAGCAAAAAATTATCGACAAGATTGGCAGCGGCAAAAGTACCCAGAATGGCCACGGCTGTGAAAACAATCTGATCAAAAAGGCCGAATGCAAGCACGTAAATTATGCCTAAAATAAGCCCGATACTTGCTCCGATGATAGGTCCAAGATAAGGGATAATATTAAACAACCCTCCAATAAATCCAATCAAAATGGCATTATGGATTCCCAGAATACTCAGTACAGTAGAAATAATAATCATCATTGATGTCACTTCAATCAGCACTCCGATGAAATATCGGGAGAGTAAATATCTTGAATCTGAAAGAATCATTTTCATTACCCCGGAATAGCTGTCAGGACTTATCTGAAGTATAAAGTTCTTTAGAATTTCAGGATCTTTCAAAAAGAAAAAGGTAAGGAAAATGACAATAAACAAGGCCATGAAAACAGAGCCTGTGGCACTTATGAGTTGTCCAAAAACATTGGTAAAACTAGTAAAATCCATAAGCTTGCGAATCTGACCGTCAATTATTGTAGCAACATCCTGATTGCTGTCGATAAGATTATAACGATTTAAGAATTCATACAAATCCAAAATGGGTTCCTGAAAATAAGCGCTTATCAGATTCAAATCGATGGATGAAATCAGACTGGCCTGAGATATAATCAGCGGAACAAGAAAAATGAAGAATCCAGCAACAACCATCAGGATTGTTAACAAACTCATTATTGCAGCAAGGACATTTCCTGCCTGAAATTTTTTGATTTTGACTCTTAAATAAAAATTTTTAAGCGGTCTTCCGATAATGCTTAACACTACGGAAATACTTATATATATGAAAAGATCAGAAAAAAACCAAATCAAAAATGCCACAAGTGCTACGACCAAAAAAGGTTTAATGTTTTTTAAGATGGTGGGCATTGTTTGAAAATTTCAGTAAAGATAATTCGTTTTATTTTTGCAGAATGAGTGAAAAGTTAAATAGTAGTTTTTTGATACGTCTGAAGGAAAGATGGGGTCTGAAAAATCTTTGGCAGGTTATAATCATATTAATTGTGTTCAGCTGCACAGGATTTTCAATCTTGTTTGTTGAACGATGGATTCTGGAGTTGATCGGGGTGCCTAAAGATTTATCTATTTGGTTGAGAATTCTGTTTTTTGTAATCATAACATTGCCGGTTTATCAGGTTCTGCTGCTTTTTTATGGGTTTATATTCGGGCAGTTCAAGTTTTTCTGGGAATTCGAAAAAAGATTTTTAAAGCGCTTGTTATTTTTACCTAAGCATAAATCCAAAGAATAATCAGTTGGCCTAAAGCCCAACAGACAATGTGATTTTTAATGCAAGATTTTCATTTAATCGCTTGTATTGGTAAGGCCCGTAGCGATAAAAGGCTCCTGCTCCAATTTTAAAAGTTGGCAGTTTAACCAGATTTCTTAAAAGTAAGCCACTCTCGAAAAAACCTTTTTCTGCAGTATTAAATGCTAAGCTTTCGTGATGTATTGATTTTTTTAATCCTCCGAAACTGATGTTTGTGGCGAGGACAATATCGGGTGCAAAATGTTTCTTTTTGATAAGCAACTGACCGAAATTATGTGATATAAACATTGAAATATAGCGGTCGGCGACGAATTCATTCATGCGCATTGTAGCAAAACTGAACGGTGCATAAAGTCCGGAACTGCTATAGGATGCAGGAAGATTAAAAAGCAAGGGATAAGGTAAAACTCCTTCAGCAAGTCCTGCTTCGAGCCGGATATTTGTATTGCCTGCATAATTAAGATACCAGCTGTTTTCCAGTCGTATCTCGTATTTTCTGTAAGGTTCGTTCATGTTAAAAAATACAGCATTTCCCTGGCTGAAGCTTACCCACAAAACCGGAGAGGCCTTTGTAAGAGGCGTTTTTATTTCATTATAAGAAATAAACTTTTCACCCGGAGAGTAGCCCATCGAAATTCTGAACGCTTCTGTCTTTATGTTTTTACCCGATGAATGATCAGCAAAAGCCGGATTAAAAATATATTCATCTGCTGGAACAATGTCTTTTCTGGTCAATCCAGCTTCAAAGCGCAGATAATTGAATGCTTTGAAGCTATAATAAATTTCAAGGCCATTGGTAAAATCCATTTTATTGATAAAGTAGTCACGGAAACTGTTTTCAGTCAAAATACCGGCATTGTAATCAGGGATGTTGCTTCTCCCGGTTTCGATATAATTCTGATAATGATGTATTTTAACTTCCCCATCGATTTTCTTTATAACCGGAACATTCAAATTCAAATCATAGGTAGTTTGTTTTCTCCTAAAAGCGTAACCCAGATATGCACCTGCTACAAAATGCCTGCTTAGCTTTCGGTTTGTCTGCAGTCCGAGTCCGGGTTTAAAACCTTCAAAATCGTTAAAACGAATGAGCTTGCTGATATTCAAATCAACTTTGCCAACAGGCAATAGTCCGTTTATCAAAGATTCCGTTATGCGGATCATTCTGTCGAGTTGGGCGGCCTCGCCAAGAGAATCCATATACCTGTAGGTTTCAAGCATGCGTTTGCTTAGACTGTCGGCCCTGTGACTGATCCAGAATTCATCGTTTTGGTTGTAGGCATTCTTTTCTACTTCCAGAACGGTATTCGAAAAAATATTTTTGTCGATTTCGGGATTTATTTCAATATCACGCAAATAACTTCGTGCATAACCTTTTACAGGACCTACATTCTGAAACAAAATTTCGGTGTTCAACTGAGCCGGAAACCATTGATTGCCATCTGCTTTTTCATACAACTGCTGAATACGGATGTTTAATTTGCTATCTGTATTCGCTGAAGAAGCAATTACATTTTGTATAGCCCAATTGTCGGAATGGATACTTATTGTTCCTTTTAAACCATCGAAATTGGTATTGCGGCGCGGTCTGTAAGAAATTGTAAAAAGCGTGTCTCCTGTAGCAGTCGCATTCATTTCTTCAAGGATAAAAAGATATTTTTCGATACTTCCGCGGCTGATTGGATTCACATATTGTTTGTCAGAAATGCGGATGCTTTCATCATAAAAGTCTGTGGCATGCAGTTGAGAAATCAAAAAAACTGCAATTGGATCTTTAAGACCTGAGATTTTTGATGCGACTACTTTCTCAAAGGATTTGTCCGGAAGCATAAAACTTTTTTCGGAAACGGTTTCCATCACCATGATATCACGCTTGGCAATGAAATCCTTCAATCCGTTAAGTTCGTTTTCGGCTTCCAAAGTATCAGCGCTGATGACCATTTTGTCATAGGTAGTGTATTTAAAAGACTTGAGTTTTTTCGGATCGTTAAGATACTTATAATCGAAGGCATTTTGGATTATGCGATGTGCCGGATTTAATCCGGGTCTCACGACCACTTCATCCAGTTGAATTGTCTTTTGCTTCAGTTTAATTCTGTGAAAAGCCTTAGATGAAGCTTCATAAAGTACTTGCGTTTCATAGCCGACAAATGAAAACTGAGCTTTTGTTAAAGATGTTGTGATTTTCAAAGAAAACTTGCCGTCAATATCGGTAGAACCTCCGTAAATACTGTCGTTAATCAAAATGTTTACGAAAGCGAGCGCTTCACCGGTACGTGCATCTTCTACCAGTCCTGAAAAAAAATCACTTTGGGTATAAGCAGGGTTGATAGACGAAAAAAAAATCAAAATCAAGAAAAACCTTTTGGAGCTTTTGAAGAACATTTATATCCTTTTTCGTTTTATGCTTATTGAAGATGCTGCAGTTGAAAAGCTTCAAACAGCAAAATATGTCTCCAGTGATGCAAGGGTGTCACTGCTTGTTTGGATGTCGTGAACTACAAGGCCGTTTTCGAGTACAACAATGCGGTCGCAGACTTCCGTAATATGATTCAGGTCGTGACTGGAGATCAAAAATGTTATGTTGTTTTCCGTCTTTTTGCGTTTAATGAGGTTTTTCAACCGTATCTGAGTTGTTGGGTCAAGGCTGTTAAAAGGCTCATCGAGCACTACCAAAGGAGGATTGTTCATGAGTGCTGCAGCAATCCCAATTTTTTGTTGATTACCCATCGAGAGGTTTCGGATCAGTTTCTTTTTACCGATAATTTCATTGTTGAAAAATTCAGCCATTTCATGCAAAAAGCTTTGAATTTCATCTGAACTCATTCCCTTGATATTTCCAGTGAAGTTGAAAAATTCTTCAGGACTGAGAAAGTCAATTAAAAAACCCTGATCGAGAAAAGACCCTGTCACACGTTTCCATGAATCATCCTTTGCCACATCATTATCATTGATTTTTACACTGCCAGCATCTGCCTTAATAAGGTCGATCAGCAATCGGAACATTGTTGTTTTGCCAGCTCCGTTGTTGCCAACAAGTCCGAAACTTTCCCCTTTTCTGATGGTCAACATTTGAATATATAGTACGGTTGTACCCGCATAACTTTTTTGAAGATTATCTATTGTGATCATTATTATTGTTTTTTTCGATTTATAAATTGAAATGCCAATCTAGCTTTTTTCTCTGAGACCTGCAGCCATTATATATTTACGCTGCTGAAGATTTTTAAGCGTAAGTTGTAAAAAATATTTCCTGAATGGTAGTGCAAGCAGACCTGTTGCTGCCAATGCGATCCATCCCATTTCCGGATTTCCAGCCCATTTGAATGGAAGGAAAATGAAAAGAGGAACAATAAAAACCGGCATCAATATAAAGAAGTGCATGGCGCCGATTCCCTGATAACTGAAAGCGCCGCCTTTGCTTATTACCATTGTTTTTTTATTGTAACTCGCAAAATAAAGGACTGACGGAGCAACCAATCCAATGCCGAAAAGGAAACAGGCTGTATTGATGAGAAATATCTCAGTGCCAAAATATATGTATGGAACGGTGAGTATATAGCAAGCGATGCCAATGCCGTAGGCAAGCGTCATTTTTGCCTGCAGATAGTCTTCCATTTTAATTCCGGAGGTAATTATAAAATCAAAGAAATTGCCCTCGTAGGCAAATGCATATTGAAGATAATTTATCATCATCACACTTGTTACAAATATGCCGATAAATATCATAAAACCGCTATCATTTGTGTACTCACCGCTTGGGTAAAAGAACAGGCCATAAAGGAGGAAGATTGGTGTCATGTATAGCCATGATTTCGTTCGCTTATTGCGCAGATACAATCTTATATCCATTGAAATAAGTTCGCCAATAAGTCCAAGCTTCTTCAGATAACCAATCTGACCGGTTGCTGAAAGATTTCCATCACTGTCTTTTGAAAGGTTTTCGAGGTAAAGTGCATCGCGCAAGAATATATAATTAAGGACATACATAGCAATGGGCAAAAGAAATACTCCAGCCAGAAAAGCTGGTTTCAGGAGTAGTGCGTCTAATGCGCTGCCAACAATTTTTGAGTAGGAATACCAGCCAAAATAGTCGCCAGCTGCAAGAATCAGGATTATGGCTAAAATCAAAGAGACTATTTTAAGGCTTGCTACCATTTGCTTCTTGAGGTAAAGCACAAAATAATTTAATCCAAGGTCGATTGAAAAAACAGCCAGAAACCACATCCATGCAACTGAAGCATTGTGATAATAGTTAATTTGAAAAACAGCAAATGGAATAAAAAAGACGATGCTGATCAGTGTGAAAAGGTTTATAGATCCTTTGAAAAGCAGAAAGTGTACCAAAGAACTCTTTTTCAACGGCAGATGGAGATATGGCCGAACTTCAAGTGCAGGAAGTTTCTGCATAAAAAACCTGACTGCAAACATGCCCGCAAAATACCAGGCAAACATGCGGTGCAACTCAATGATTGGGTCGCCTGTTTCGATTATTTCATGCCATTTAAAACCTAACAAATAGGAAATGACCACCAATTCCAGAAACAAAATAGAGAAAAAGAAACCCATGATAAGGTTCACTGCAAGGTTTTTCTGCCAGATGGCTGACCTTGTAGCTTGTTTCCATTGGTGTTCAAGAAAATATTTTATGTACATAGGGTCGATTTTAGGAGGTTGATTTTTTTCGAAAGTAAGCTATATTTTTTGACATCTGTAAAGGATTTTCACTGACTCAGTTTTGGATTGTTTTTGTGCCTTTCCCGGTCACGGATAGTCTTTTTTGCCAGATTTTCTTTTAAGGCTGCAGTAAGATCAACGCCGGTTTGATTGGCCAGACAGATGAGCACAAAAAGTACATCGGCCATTTCATCGGCCAGATTTTCTTCTTTATCAGATGCTTTGGCAGACTGATCGCCGAATTTTCTGGCCATAATGCGCGCCAGTTCACCAACTTCTTCCATCAATACTGCTGTGTTTGTGAGTTCGCTGAAATAGCGCACCCCAACTTCCTGAATCCATTGGTCAACTTGCTCCTGAGCTTCTTTTAAAGTCATGGTCGAAAATTTTGGGCAAAGATAGTTTTCATTGCATTGAGAATGAAATACAAAAAATGAAAATTTCTTAAGCTTAAGTTAAATTTCATGCCTTTTTATGAATGCGTACGTTCATTACTGAAAGGCGTTCAAGATAGATAACATAAGTTCTCTGGGCTCGAATAGATTTGCAACCTGTCCCCATCTTGTTGGGCTGACGCGGATTCCAGACTTTCTCCAAAACCATCATAATTAAGGTGCTAACATTGCTGTTGGATAGTGTTACAGTCTTGATGCAAAATATAGAAAATTAAGAAGCAAAGCATGAGGTCAAATTCAGTGCGGTATCTATGCTCTATGAGCCTGCTCTCAGCCTTCAGAAAATGTTTAATTCAACACAAATGTCCGTTCAATGCAGCGCGTGAGCCCGCCCAAACGCGGCGCCGCCGAGCCTGTGAATTTGAAAACACATAGAAATCCGGCAAAAACGGCCCAGAGGCCGTTTGGGCTCGTACGCAGTAGAGCCCACCTTTTTGCCAGGATTTCTTGTGTTTTCAAAGAGTGCGCGAGCCATCGTTTGGGCAGATGGTTTTGGTCCTTTTGCCGAAACAAAAGGACAAACATAAATTCCAAGCTCAATCCATAGCAGATTGTTTCAAAATGCTATTGAAGCGAAAATATCTCGTATTACATTTAGATAGAATTTGCAATCCCTGCCCCAGCTTAGTTAATTTATAAAGGTACAACTTACACATTCTCGCCAACCTCCAATTCTTCAAAAATGATAGCTATTTAAACAAAAACCTGAAGCAGAAATCTCCCATGCAAAGGTGATTTGAAATTCCCGCCCTGAATCAGTTTTATGATATTAAATCGCTTGAGGCATTGCCAAATGTAGCTTCATCGTCATATTTCGGTCTGGATGATTTCGTCTATCTTTGCACAAAATCAGGACTATTGAAAACAGAATCAACGGTTTTTCGCCTTGTAGCAAAAACCACATCCGGCCTCGAAGAAGTGCTTGCCGGAGAAATCCGTTTGCTCGGAGGTGAAAATATTGAAATTATGACGCGTGCTGTTGCTTTTGAAGGCGACAAAAAACTCATGTATCGCGCAAATTATGAGCTTCGTACAGCCTTGCGCATTTTAAAACACATAACCTCTTTCAAGGCAAACAACGAGCAAAAGTTTTACGACGAAATCCGTAATATCCAATGGCAGATGCACATGGCTGTGGACAATACTTTTTCAATTGATGGTGTTGTCAGCGGCGGTCTTTTTACGCATTCTCAATATGTGGCATTCAAAGCAAAAGACGCCATTGCAGACCAGTTTCGCGATAGAATGGGAATCCGGCCTTCGGTGAATACCGTCAATCCCGACTTGCGGATTAATATACAGATTCAGGAAGATCAGGTGAACCTTTCCTTCGATAGTTCCGGCGATTCACTTCATAAAAGAGGGTACCGGAATATTGTTGATAAAGCACCAATCAATGAGGTGCTTGCGGCTGGCTTGATTTTACTGTCCGGATGGAAAGCTGACACTCCTTTTGTGGATGCAATGTGCGGCTCAGCAACAATCCCGATTGAGGCGGCCATGTTTGCAATGAAAATTCCTCCCGGATATTTTCGCAAGGCGTACGGATTTATGAAATGGAGTGATTTTGATAAGGAGCTTTGGGATGCTGTATGTCGCGAAGCCAATGAAAAAATCACTGATTTTGACCACGAGATTTTTGCATCAGACCATTCTGCCAAAGCCATCGATATTGCACAGCAAAATCTTGAAAGCGCGCATCTTCATAAAGACATAAGGTTGTTTAAAAAACCAATGGAATTTTTGGTGCCACCAGAAGCACCCGGTATCTTGATCATCAATCCACCCTATGGTGAACGCCTCGAAGAAAACGATCTTAAGGCCTTATATATGAATATCGGCGACAGTCTGAAACGCAATTTTAAAGGATACAAGGCCTGGGTCATCAGCAGCGATTTTAAGGTTTTGAAGCACGTAGGACTGAAGCCCTCCAAAAAATTAATCGTATACAATGGACCGCTTGAATGCCGATTCGTATGTTTTGATATTTTTGAAGGGAGTTTGAAAGAAAAGAAAACCCGCGAAGCTGGGTTGAATCTTTAATTGCAAAAAATCTGACCTGAATTTCAGAAATTGAAGAATTCAAGAAGTAGTTTCGCAGCTGTTTCCCTCTTCTGAAAAGCCACTTTTTAATCTGTTTTTTGTTAACAATTAATAAATTAGCATTTTTGGCAACATATTTGCAACCTTTTGCAGGAAAATTTGTTCTTACAGTTAAACCTGCAAAAACTTACTCATATGTTACTCACAATAAAAAACTGGATTGACCAAAAATTTTTTGGAAGAAATAACTCAACCGGCAAAGCCATCGGAGTTCGCTATAAATTCAATAATCCCAGCTTAAGAAACTTCCACCTTTTGCCAAACAATGGTAAAAAGCAGTTCCTGAATACCTTCAAACCTTATTGGGAGGATGCTTCTGCCTTCAGCAACAGATTAACCCGTCAGCTGCGATAAGTCGTGGACAAAGTATTAGAAGCAAAGGGATTAGCTAAGCGCTTCGGTCATATAACTGCTGTAGAGCATATCGATCTGACCGTTTATAAAGGCGACATCTATGGTTTTCTTGGCCCGAATGGCTCAGGAAAAAGCACTACAATAAGAATAATTCTTAACCTCATCTCGCCCGATCAAGGCGAGGTTTTTCTTTTTGGAGAGAAACTAAATGCCAACAGACGCGGTGTATTGAAAAGGGTAGGGGCGCTCATCGAGCGACCTGATTTTTACAACTATCTTACTGCATATCAAAATCTTGAACTTCTTGCACGCTACTCAGGTTTGAAACTTGACCGCGGTCAAATAATGGAGAAGCTTGAACTTGTTGACCTGCATGAAAGGTTTGACAGCAAAGTGCGTACTTTTAGCCAGGGAATGAAACAAAGACTTGGCATTGCCCAAACACTGCTTCACGATCCGGATCTTATTATTCTCGATGAACCTGTGAATGGACTTGATCCTCAGGGAATCAAGGACATACGGAACCTCATTTTAAGACTTAACAGTGATTTTGGCAAAACATTAATTGTTTCTTCCCACATTTTGCGTGAAATGGAGCTGATTGCCAACCGCATGATTGTTATCAGCAAAGGAAAGGTTGTTGTGGAAGGCGATGTGCGTCCTTTGCTTGAGTCCGGCAAACAAAAATTGATTTTGGTTACTGACAGAACCGCACTTGCCATTGCTCTTCTAAAAGAACAGTTTCCTCAGTTTAATTTTCAGCAAAACAAACTGGATGAGCTTGAGGCTGAGTTGTTAACCACTGAAATCCCGCTGATTAACAAAGTACTTGTTGATGCCGGTATCGGTGTTAAGCAATTGATTTCGCGCAATAGTCTTGAAGATTATTTTTTACATGTAACATAAATGGGCACACTGATACAACTCGAATTCCAGAAATTGTTCAGACGTGGAATGACCTATATTGGGTTTATTGCCATTCTGCTCATCGTTCTGATCATACAGGTGGGAATGTTTGTCGAGGGACAAAAACTACTTGATTTCTTAATCAAAAGCCTTTCCGATGTGTTTCTTTTGGAGGGAAAACTCATCAACAACTATACGGTTTCGTATATCATCCTTAACAGTTTATGGATACATATACCAATTTTGGTGGCGATTGTAGCCGGTGACATGGTTTCTGGTGAAGCCGGAAGAGGAACTTTCAGACTTTTATTGGTACGACCTGTCAGTCGTGCAAAGTTGCTTACAGCAAAATATATCGCTGCACAGGCTTACGCCGCAATGCTGGTTGTATTGTTGATGATAATGAGCCTGGGTGTTGGGCGTTTGTTTTTCGAAAATGGCGATATGATCGTTTTGATGAACACCATCAATATTTTTGATGAATCGGACGTGCTATGGCGGTTTTTGGCGGCTTTTGCCTACGGCGCCATCAGTATGTGGGTTGTTTCCGGACTCGCCTTTACGTTTTCATCGATAGCTTCCAACTCTCTTGGGCCTGTTGTTGGCAGCATGTCTGTGCTGATTGTATTTACGATTATGTCAAATTTCAGCATCGGCATTTTCAATGTCATCAAACCGTTTCTTTTCACGACCTACCTGAATGGCTGGCAACTGTTTTTTGATGACCCCATTGAGTGGGACAAGGTGATAGGCGCAACTTTGATCATGATGTTTCATATTACAGCACTCTATTTTCTTTCACTCTGGATTTTCACTAAAAAAGACATTACTTCATGATACGAAAATTGGTTTTTTTACTCACTTTCTTGCTCTTATTATCAACTTCTTTTCCTCTTGTTGCACAAGAAAATGCTGATGAAATCTTAGCGGCTGTTTTAGAACGCAGTGCTGAGGTCAAAAGCTTTGAAGCAGATGTAAGTATTGATGTAGATGTTGACTTTATTCGGATACCCGTAAAAAAAGGACGTGTTTTTTACAAGGCACCTGAGAAATTTCGTTTTCGTGCCACCGGCTTTGTTTTGGTACCAAAGAAAGGCTTGAATTTTTCAGTCATGGATATGCTGAATAAGCAAAACACAGCAATATATGCCGGTTCAGATGAAGTGAATCATATGTTGAAGATTGTTCCGATGACGGACGAATCCGATTTTGTGATTGCAACTGTTTGGGTTGACAAAACAAAAAGTCGCATAAACAAAATGAATGTAACAACCAATGGTCAAGGAAATTACTTGATGGAATTTACATACGGTGCCTTGCAGTATGACCTACCCGAAACTACAAAAGTGACTTTTGACATTCAACAAGTGGATATACCGTTGAAATTTATCGGCAATCTGAAAGTAGATCAGAAAAAAGCAGGTGAACGTGCACAAGGAAGTGTTTCCCTTGTCTACAGTAATTTCAAAATCAACGGAGCGATACCTGATTCAGTTTTTGAGGAAATAATTGAAAATTAACAATGTATCTCAGAATGATTTTTTCTGCATCAGAATTTAAGAAGCTTTTTTGCTATAACTTCTGGAAAAACTGAATCATGGGAACAGGTATTGGCACTGCTTCTCCACCTGCAAAAACTCCGGCAAAACCAAACTGAAATGCCTTGTGGGGGTCTGTCTGAAACCTCAGCCCGGGTAGTATAAGTGCAAATCCTTCTCTTTTTTTAGTTACATTACGCTCTCGTGTTTCTACATATTCATCAAATCCGGTGTTAGGATTAAATTGATATACTTCATAAAATTCGGTGGTTTGATATTTTTTACCACCCGGCACGATGAATGAATCAAAAACGATGCTGACTTTCTTGCCGGCTTTGAACATTCCTGCAAATGAAATCAACATCCTGCCTTGACTTACTCTTTTTTTAGAAGATCTGCCAGTATTAAAATTATATATTTCCTCTTTAAAGCCAAGCACACCGTAACCGGCTGAGAAGGTCAGATTTACAATTCTGTCTCCAATTGTAAAGGCTGCATAAGGAAGCGCCATAGCAAAGCCTGTTCCGTACCATGTGTCAGTTCCGACCAATAATCCCAATGCTAAACTTGTGTTTTCATTGAAAGGGATGCTGTACTTTGCTGTTCCAATGATAGGTGCCCCAAGCCATGAAGTCATCACGCCGAGTCCGAAATTCTCACTAACACCAAACTGAATATCAGGCCCAAAAATATGCCAG
>JAGXRB010000418.1 GCA_018336075.1 Bacteroidota bacterium | reverse complement strand
TTAAGCATTTAGCTTTATAAAAAAAACTTAAAAATCAGATGTGTCTTTGTGAGGGTTACGGAAATAAACCTGATCGTTCAAAAATTCATGGATTGCAATCAAGGTAGGTTTTGGAAGCTTTTCGTAGAATTTAGCAAGTTCAATCTGTTCACGGTTCTCAAAAATTTCTTCAAGATTGTCGGATGATGATCCAAATTCTGCAATCTTTCTGTTCAATTCTTCTTTGAGCTCAGCCGAAATCTGATTGGCTCTTTTGGAAAGAATTGCAACAGTTTCGTATATGTTACCTGTCTGTCTGTAAAAAAGATCTTTTTGACGGGTTACAGCAGTAGTTTCTGTTTTTATTTTTTTAAAATCCATATAGATATAAGGTAAATTAGGTTCAATTTTGATTTGCGAGTTTATTTCTTGTTCTTGCCTGTATTGATTCAAGGCTTTTCAGATATGAGCTTTCAGGATACTGAAAACGAAGGTTGTTATATGATTCCAAGGATAATTCATAGCGTTCACGCTGCTTTCCGGCAATGCTTTTTTCTGCATATTCGTAATAGGCTACGGCCATATTGTAAAGGATTTCTTCACTACGATCTGTATCCGGGTAATTTTTCATTAGATTTTGGAAAGAGGTGATTGCAGCCTCGTAATCGTTCATTCTATAGTAGAGGATTGCAATATTGAAATCTTTGAGTTCAAGTTTTTCTCTTAGATTGTCAATCAGGTTGTTGCATTCTGCAATACGTTCACTTTTGGGATAAGAATCCATGAAAGTCTGTAACTCTTTAATTGCAAGATATGTGTTGCTTTGATCAAGACTGGGTTTGGGAGAGTCCAGATAATAGCAATAAGCATTCATAAACATGCACTCTTCAGCTCTGGCAGAATTGGGATAGGTTTGGGCATGTCTTTTAAAATAAAAACTGGCTACAGTATAATCCTTCAGATAATAATAGGAGTATGCCATATGGTAACTGATTTCTTCACCCCGACCTGTTCCTCTGAATGAGGCTTGTAAAAGATCAAAAAGTTCAAGTGCTCTGTTATAGTCTTTCTTTTCGTAGAAATCCATAGCAGTTTCGTATTTCAGATCATTATCGGTACTTTTCAATAATTTCTGATACTTACTGCAAGACGTAAGCATGACTGCAAACAAGATGAATGTGTAAAAAACCGCTTTTTTAATCATGGCGCAAAAATACAATTTTTTTAATCAGCCCAAACGATTTGAAACTGTAATTATTACCTTTCAAGCATTTGATATTCTATTCTTTTAACTAAACTTCTTTAAATCGATATTTGTTGCAGCAATGATCCTGAATAGCAGGGGTATTTTGGCTTAAACGAATGTTCTTATAATTCATAAATCTATGGGCTGATTCAAACTAAACATTGATAACAAATTTGTACTTTTGCAGCCTAATATCTAAAATATACTAAGCATGGATGTTTTCAATAAATGTACTGTGAATATGGGTCCTTTGGGTCAGTATGCTGATCAGACAGAAGGGTATTTTATGTTTCCAAAATTGGAAGGTGAAATTGGGAACAAAATGTTGTTCAGGGGAAAAGAGCGATTAATCTGGAGTCTTAATAATTACCTTGGCCTGGCCAATCATCCTGAAGTGCGCAAGGCTGATGCCGAAGCTGCCGCAAAATATGGAATGGCTTATCCAATGGGGGCGCGCATGATGTCGGGCCAATCTGATTATCATGAACAGCTTGAGCGTGAACTGGCAGCTTTTATTGGAAGAGAATCAGCCTATCTGCTAAACTACGGCTATCAGGGAATGGTTTCTGTGATCAATTCGATGGTCGACAGAAAAGATGTTATTGTGTATGATTCCGAAGCCCATGCGTGCATCATTGATGGAATGCGGCTGCACTTTGGAAAGCGCTTTGTTTACCCTCATAATAATATTGAGAACCTTGAAATTCAATTGCGGAGAGCGAAAAAAATGACCGAACAAACCGGAGGTGGTATTCTCGTTATCACCGAAGGAGTTTACGGGATGTCGGGTGATCTTGGCAAACTGAAAGATATTGTTGCTCTGAAAGAAAAATATGATTTCCGTCTGCTTGTAGATGATGCACATGGTTTTGGCACTATGGGTGCAACAGGTGCTGGAACAGATGAGCATTTTGGTGTACAAAAAGAGGTTGATCTCTATTTTGGAACTTTTGCCAAATCAATGGCTGGGATAGGTGGATTTATTGCCGGAGAAAAAAAGGTGATAAAATACCTGATGTACAATATGCGATCACAGATTTTTGCAAAATCTTTGCCAATGCCTATGGTTATAGGAGCGCTTAAACGCATGGAACTGCTAAGGACTCAGCCAGAACACAGAGAGAAACTTTGGACAATCGTCAATGCATTACAAAAGGGTTTAACCGAAGCAGGCCTTGATATTGGAAATACCGAATCGCCCGTTACACCTGTAATGCTAAGTGGAGGTGTTGGTGAAGCCACACAAATTACTTTCGATCTGAGAGAAAACTACAACATATTCTGCTCAATTGTTTCTTATCCGGTTGTTCCAAAAGGTGTAATACTTCTCCGGCTTATTCCAACTGCCGTGCATACATTAGAAGATGTTGCATACACAATAAAGGCTTTCAAGGAAGTAAAAGAAAAACTTCTGAACAAAGAATACTCGACTGAAATGGCTGAAGTCTGAAATAGAATTCGGATTAAAGTATGGCCCGTTGGTTCTTCCAACGGGTTTTTTTAAAATTTTTTATGATATCACTAAGCAGAAAAAATTTCTGGATTATTGCAATCAATTCACTTGCTTCTTTTGTGTTGGCATACCTGTTTATTTTTTACCTGAATCAGTTGTCATATGTGCTTACTGCTGGCATGTACAACTATCCGCTTACAATAGACTATGCCACCTATTTTTTTCACATTGAGCCTTACCAATGGACACATGACGCTGTATTTATGATATTTTCATCGGGTTATGTGCTCACTTTTATTTTTGGGGCACTCTCTTTGCTGGCATTTTATCAAACCATGCCAGATGTGATGCCAATAAAAGTTTTCTTTTTCTGGATGATTATTCATTCAAGTAATTTTGTTTTTGGCGGAGTAATGTTGGGCAATCTGCTCACTGAAGGTATTGGTCATGTTTTCAACTGGATGTATCTGGCTGATACCGCGCGCATGATCATTTCTATTACTGGTTTTTTCGGATTGTTGATGACTGCGCTTTTTTCGTCCCGTTTGGTTGCTATTTCTTCCAATGCGTACTTTTCGAAATACAACGAACGCATGTCACCTTTTTTTATAACTGCTCAGGTACTGGTTCCATATTTGATAGGTTCATTCTTGCTTTTTGTTTATTTCCTTCCAAAAAACATGTTTCATGAACGCTATGGCTGGATCATCTTAGGCCTCATGCTCTTGATTTTCTTTTTGAGATCGAGGTTTTTGGAGGATCTGATGTTTGAAGAGGATGACAACCGTCAGGTAAGACTAATGAAAGGTTTTGCTGTTTTTACAGCCGCCATTTTTGTAGCAACACGCATTTTGCTAAGCAAGGGTATATTTTTTGGTTGGTAATTATAAAACATAAAAAAAAGCCTGAAAGGATTACTCTTTCAGGCTTTTTTGTTTCTAAATACATGAATCAGAATTCTAATCAAGCAATAGTTTTCGTGTAATTTTATTTTCTGTAGTAGTTATTTCTATCAGATACATGCCTTTCAGGATGCCTGAAGTTACAATCTGAAATTCATTTCTTTGATCAAACTTTTCTTCAAACAACAGTTTTCCATTGATTGAGAATAACTTAATGCCTGTCATGAATGCATCTGTATGAATATTAACGACACCATCTTTTGAAGGATTCGGGTAAATGTTGACATCTGTTTTGCTGTTTTCTTCAACAGAAACGGTAGAAAAACAACTCAGAAGTGCTGACCAACCAGCTTTTGTTACAGAACCATCGGAGCTGAACTGAAAGGTTAGCCCTTTTCCAGGATTGTTTGCAATTATGGTTCCGGGAGAATTAGTGCCACACCATGTTCCAAGCAAGGGTGCGCTTGTATTCAGGCCGTTGTATATCTTAAGCCAGTCGTAATTACAACTTGAATGTGCTTCCAGATCAAACATTGTGAACTCAACTTTCATCAAGGCCTCAGCAGTATCAGGGATGAAAGTCATGGTCATTGTCTGGTTATTTCCATAATTTCCGTTTGGCCCACCCGGATCGTAAAATGTACCTTCGCAAGTGTTGAAAGTACCATTGATCATCACATACATGGATGTTACAGTGATCAGGTTTTCTTTAAGTATTGTGCTCGTCTCTCCGTTAGCATTTGTGACAGTAAGCTGAACATCGAAAACGCCAGCGTTTGGATAAGAGATATTGGTTGGATTTTGCAAATTTGATGTTGAAGGGATTCCACCTTCAAAAATCCATGCCCATGAAATGATATTTTGTCCAAATGAATTATCAGTGAAATTGATCTGACCTCCCTTAGGAATTTCGTTTGCACTTGCGTTGAAATTTGCAATGATAATCCCAGGTGCAAGCTGCACATCCAAATCAATTTTTTGGCGATCTCCTACAGATAACCCATAAATTGTTTTTGAATAATAGCCATCAGCACTGAAGGTTAAGTTGTAAGTTCCGGCTTTGACAGGTCTGTGAAAATTACCTGCTGGTAAAGAGCTATAAACAAATGAGTTATCCAGTTCGTGACCAACAATTTCAACTTTTGCGCTTATTGGAGCCCCCGTTATGGAATCAGTAATTGTTCCATGAAACCCATAAAGCGTTTGCTTCATGTAGTTTACCATTGATTTGTAATTGTAGTTCCAATGTGCCGGAAGTTGTGAAGCAGGCAAAGTTTTACTGTTTGATATTTCCAGCGTGAACTCACGGCAATGATGAAAATAATTCATATAATCCTGACGACCTCCGCTTATGGTATACCAATCGTATCCGTTGGTGATGCCATTATTATAGGCTGTCATATATCCTGGAGGGCTATAAAATTGTGCAGTATCAGCATATTCGCGGCTTACAAAAATCCACCAATTGTCATCAGCATGACGGCGTGACCATGTATCCCATGGGTAATTTACAACCTCAATGCCGCCATGAAAGTTGGCAGAGAGCACAAAATTACGCTGATCTGCAAAATTTTTGAAAGCTACCGTCTCAGGCTGCCATGAATTGCCATCCGGATTTGGGCCATCTTCTGGATCCGGATAGTTTCTGTTGAGGTCAACGTTATTTGCATTGCCACGGCGTGAACCCGAAACTGTATGATTTCCACCCCAGAATGTTCCATCAGGATTAGCCAGCGGATTGATCCAGATATCCAGATTATCAACAAGATTTGTTATCATTGGGTCTGATCCGTAATTTGTCAGCAGCTGATCAATCAGTCTCAATGTAAGTACATAGCCGGTTGTTTCGTCTCCGTGCATGGTGGCCGTATAAAGAAATTCAGCTTTTCCTGTTGTGTTGCCGTTATTGATCCGTGCCATCAGCAATTGTCTTCCACTCGAAAGTGTACCAATATTATGAATGCTGCAAAGGTTTGGATAATTTGTTTGAAAACTTTGCATCATTGCAACATACGCCTCATAGGTAGGGTAGTAATTCCAGTCATTTTTTTGTCCAAGGTCTTCAACATCAAGCATATTTTGTTCGATGTATTCCAAAGAAGGAGGTAAAAGCAATGTCGGTGAATGGCCGGCATCCAGAATTCTTTGATACTGCGACGGACTGGCATAAGCAATAATGCGTCCACCATCAATTTGATCGATTGACATCATCTGATTGAATGTTGACAGCTGCTTGAAATCATCAAACTTTAGTTCAAAATAGAACTCCTGACGCGCAGTTTGAAGGCTGTCGAGATTGTAATTCTGAGTAAAGCCCTGAATTGAAAACAGGATGAAAAAAAGCAAAATCATCCTTCTGGAAAAATTAATCATTTGGTTTGAAATTTAATATTAGAGATTTGAATCCATTCGCTTTTTATCAGACTTCCCGTTTTTTGACTTACAGATACGAGAGGAAGTCTGACAAACTCTTTGCATAAATCCATTGCATTGAGAAGCGATTTTACACCTGCCGGGTTTCCTTCTGCGAAAAGCAGTTCGATTATTGGAAGCATGCTGTAATGCAATTTCCGCGCTTCCAAAGTTTTATTGTCGAGCTGGAGCCTTACCATTTCACTGAACTGACGACTCAATGCGTTGGCTGCAACCGAAATAACTCCGCTTGCGCCCAAGGCAATCATTGGCATTGTCAATGCATCATCGCCTGATATAACTGCAAAATGCTCAGGTTTCCTGCGAAGGATTTCCATAATTTGCGCTAAATCACCAGATGCTTCTTTTACACCTATAACATTTGAATGCTTTTCAGCTAATCTTATTGTGGTTTCAGCATTCATGTTGGCGCTTGTTCTGCCGGGAACATTGTACAAAATTATGGGCAACGGACTTGCATTGGCAATTGCATCAAAATGCGCAAAAATACCATTCTGTGTGGGCTTATTATAATATGGAACAACAGACAAAATAGCAGAGATGCCGTCAAACGCTTCATTTTGAAGTTGATGAATGATTTCTGTTGTGTTGTTGCCTCCAACACCTAATACTAATGGCACTCGATTCTTTGTTGCTTCGATAATAGTTTTGACAACCAGTTTTTTTTCTTCTTTATTCAAAACTGGTGCTTCGCTAGTTGTACCTAAAGCAACAAGATATTCAACACCACCTGCAATGGTGTGCTCAGTAACTTTTTTCAATGCCTCAACATCAACAGAAAAGTCATTTTTGAATGGAGTAACTAATGCGACTCCGGTGCCTTGAAAAATATGTTTCATAATAAAGTGTATTTTTTAGAAGTTTCAATTAAAATCCGCGGCAAAATTTATGTATTGCCCTTGCCGCAAAGTGCTTCCAGGTAATTGCTTGTTTGCTCAATATATTCTTTGAAGCCAATTTCCTGTTGTGCATAAACCTTTATTTTATAAAGATTTTTACAGACTTCATCAGATATGCCTGTTTTAAAATCAGCTTTAAGCGATGATGCCAAAAGGTGTAAAAATAGACTTGACGAACTATCTGCATTGATTAGCAGATCATAATCTTTACTTAACAATTCATTGGAGTGTTCTTTTTTTAAATCGCCAAAAAAAGTGAAGTTCCTGTGATTTACTTCCTTCATGCTTACATTTTGGAAGTTTTGGCTGAGGGCGGTTTTGTCTTTTGAAAAATTGAAAAGTTGTATGTTTTCAAAATGGGGGTATGTTTGTGCAAGCCATTTCATATTTACCTGCACTTCTTCAAGCTTTTCGGAAGTTAAAATAACAATCTTTTTAGAATCAGAAAAACAGCGAAGTTTTTGTTCAGCTTGCTTTTGGGCTTTCTGATGAATTGCTCTTTTTAAAAAGAATGGAATTGTCATAGTCAATATTTGTGCATTTCTTGTGCAGCCATTTTTCTGTTGGCAAAATTAAAGGTTTTCATTGTTAAGTTGGTTTTTTAATTTTTTTAATTCAATCAATAAATACATGGATTCTGTTTTCTGTAATTCCCATACATCAGATATTTAGCCTCTGTTTAGGTCGGGTATATCAATATCTAATAAACGTAAAGTTTATCGGATTACGTATGAGAGTCATTTTTTATCCGTTATTTTGCTACTCAATAAGCATAAAAAGTGAAAGTTACTGTTCTGGGAAGCGGAACCTCGCAAGGCGTTCCGGTGATTGCATGTCCCTGCAATGTTTGCGCATCCGACAATCCAAAGGATAAACGTCTGCGGTCTTCAATAATGATTGAAACAGGTGAAACAACCATCGTTGTGGATGCAGGTCCCGATTTTCGACAACAAATGTTGCGGGAAAAAGTTACAAAACTCGATGCAATTCTAATCACACACACGCACAAGGATCATATTGCTGGTCTTGATGATGTGCGCTCTTTTAATTTTCTGACCCGAAAACCCATGAAAGTTTTTGCAAGATCAGCTGATCAGATGGATATTAGAAAGGAGTTTTCATATGCTTTTACTGACAATCCATATCCGGGAGTTCCGGAATTTGAAATGATAGATCTTTTAGAAAAGCCATTTCAGGTTGGAGATATTCAAATAATTCCATTCGAAGTAAAGCACATGATGTTGAAAGTTTTAGGTTTTCGTTTTGGTGATTTCGCATATATCACTGATGCGAATGTGATTCCTGAAAAAAGCATTGAAAAACTTAAAGGCGTAAAAGTGCTTGTTATTGATGCACTTAGAAAGAAGAAGCACTTATCTCATTTCAATTTGGAGGAGGCAATTTTAGTTGCACAACGACTTGGAGTGCGGCAAACTTATTTTACGCATATCAGTCATTTGATGGGTGAGTTTGATGATGTTCAAAAAGAGTTACCGGAAGGAATGATGCTGGCCTGGGATGGACTCAGCTTTGAGGTGAACCAACCAGATTGGGATACTCATACACAAGATATTTAATTAAAGCACTGAAATTCAATCATAAAATTAAACTTTATGCTACTTATTGCTGATAGTGGGTCAACCAAAACAGAATGGATGTTGATTGATAAGGGGCAACTGCTTAAAACAATTTATACAGAGGGTTTTAATCCATATTATTATGGTGTAAACGATATTGTAAAGATTTTAAATTCTGAACTGATTCCTCAGCTGGACAGTTTAATGCCAAAGCAAATTTTTTACTATGGCTCAGGTTGCTCAACTGAGCAAAACTGTAATATTGTTTTCAATGCCTTGGCATCATCAATAGGTGCTGAAAAGGTAGTCGTAATGCACGATTTGTTGGCTGCAGCCCACGCATTGCTTGGCGATAGTGAAGGCATTGCATGCATTTTGGGTACAGGTTCAAACTCTTGTTATTTTGATGGAAATGAAATCACAATGAATGTTCCGTCACTAGGTTATTTGCTCGCTGATGAGGGAAGTGGCGTGTACATTGGCAAATCGTTCATAACAGCATACCTGTATGGAGAAGTTCCCGATTCAATTGCAAAGGATTTTAAGCTGCACTTTCAATCTGAACAGCATGAAATTTTAGATGCCCTTTACCGCAGGGAAAAACCCGGAAAGTATCTTTCAGATTTTACCCGTTTTGTAGGAAAACATATTTCACATCCTTTTTGCAGACAAATGGTTGGTGAGGCTTTTGACGATTTTATAAGTGTTCAACTGAGTAAATACCCAAATTATAACAGCATTGCTGTCGCATTTACTGGTTCTGTAGCTTTTCATTTTCGTGAAATTTTAAAAGAACGACTGAAAAAAGCAGACATAAAAGTTGGCATTATAAGTGCCTCACCTGGAGATGGTTTGCTGAAATACTATTTGAATAAAGCCTGACAAATCTCAGGAAATCTGTCAGGGCTTAATTAAAAACCAAGATTTAATTGTAGCATCCAATGGAAACCGGCTTGAGGAAAGTATCCGTCAATCAAGCCTTCCTGTCCTTCATAAATGTATTTGTAAACCCATCCGTTGGATTCGTATTTTGCGTTAAAAAGATTATTCATTGACAATTGAATATTTGCTTTGTCAAATATATTTTGTGGCAAATCAGCCTGAACCAATAGTTTTCCCACATGGTAAGGATTGAGGCTGCGTTCTTTGCTGGATGTGTTGTCGAGGTACTGCCGGCTTACGTAAGACGATTGGTAGGAGAGGAGAAGTAAATCGGAGGCCTGATAGTTGATGCTGAAACCTGCAACAACTGAAGGAGAAAAAGAGATATCAGTTTTTCCAAGTTCAAATTCATATTGATAGGGTTCGGTGTCCGGGTCGTCCCAATAATTCCAGTTGTCGACAAATTCAGTAAAGGCCTTTATTTTATTTTCGCTTAAACTAAAATGACCTTCCAAGGTGAATTTATTTGATAGTTTTTTGGTCAGCATTGTTTCCCAGCCAAGTCTGTAACTGTCGGGAACATTGGTTAAAATAGGCGCTCCAACATTATTAATTTTACCGGTAAGCACAAGCTGATCTTTGTATTTCATGTAGTAAATGTTTGTTTCCAGGCGGGCAGATTTTGATTCAAACTTATAACCACCTTCAAAATTCATTAATTTTTCATGGGTGATTTGCTGGTTTAAATCAGCATCGCGGTACACACTTCTGTTGGGTTCACGGTTTGTAAAAGCAATCGAAGCATAAACACCCTGAGAAGAAGAAAGCGTGTAAAAAACACCTGCTTTTGGATTAAAAAAGCTGAATGAATGTTGCTGGGTGAGGTCAGAAAGGTCATCATGCGTGCCTTCCATTTTGTAATTTATGCTTCTGTACTGCAAATCTCCATACAAATTCAGCTTTTCGTTCAACTGGTATTCTGACTTTATGAATAAATTGTAGTCAGTTTTAAGTCCTCTGTTAAAATACCAGGGAATGTCGTTCATGCTTTCTGAGCTGAAACGCGCCCAGCTGATATAGCCGAAATGATCACCGTCGTATTGGTTCCAGCCTCCGCCAAAAGTTACAGTTTGTCGCTTTGTCTCGTAAATACCGGCAATGTTAAATCCATAGAAATCGTTGTCGAGCCACTTTTGCTGTATCAGATCAGTTCGCTTGACCTCTGCATTCCCGACAACAACATTCGGCAAACCATAATCACTGAATTTTCGGTTATTTTTCCAGCTATTATAGTAGCCTTCTCCCTTTGTGAGGAAAAATGCAGCATTAAGAATCATGTTTTTGGTTGCCTGATGCGCGATGAAAAGCTGATAATAATCTTGTTGGTAATTGTCTGTCTGATTGTCGTAAAAGCCGGTTATTTCACCATCACTATTGAGGATTTCTCCTGCAGGATTGTAGGTTCTGTTAGTTTCGAGGCTATCTTTTGGAATGCCATACCATGCCTGATAGGAAGTTTCTTTCCCGCTTGTTGTCAATAGTTTTATGAGGGTTTTTTCGTTGGCCCAACTTGAGGCAAGATAAAATGATTTCAGGTCGGACCAACCTCTGTCGATGTAGCCGTCTGAACTGATTTTGCTCAAACGACCATCCAATGAAAAACCACTTTTTCCAACGCCTGTTCCAAAGTTCAGCGTGTTTTTATAAGTGTTAAATGAACCAACAGCGCCGCTGTAAGAGCCAAATGCATCATGTGAACGGGCATCCGTTTTAATATTGATGGAGGCTCCAAAAGCAGCAGATCCGTTGCTTGAAGTTCCAACGCCTCTTTGTATTTGAATGTTGTCAATGGAAGAGGCCAGATCCGGCATGTTCACAAAAAATACCCCATGCGATTCGGCATCGTTTACAGGCACGCCATTCATTGTAACATTGATACGGCTTATATCTGTGCCGCGAATTCGAAGTCCGGTATAGCCAATGCCTGCACCCGCATCAGAAGTTACAACAAGTGAGGGAGTTGACTGTAGCAAGTAGGGCAAATCAGCACCAGTATTTTCACGGTTCAGCGTTTCCTTGCTTACAACTGAAAATGTTGCAGGACTTTTTGCATTCACACGCGTCGCTCTGACAACTACCTCATCACTCAAATAAGACAATGGATTTAGTTCTGTCAGAATCTCCAGATCTTTCTCCAGATTGATTTCTGTCGTTTTGGATTCGTAACCAATGAAGGAAACCACCAAACGATATTTGCCAGGCTTAACATCGGAAAAACGGAAATTTCCGCTTACATCGCTGACCTGTTTGAAATTACTGCCTTGAAGTGTAAGATGAGCACCAGGCAAAGCCAATTGACTTTCTGCCTCAATTACTCTTCCGCTCAGATTAAACTGAGCAAAAACAAAGGCCGGCAAAATTGCCATTAAAGCCAAAAAAAACGTTCTTTTTTTCATCAGATATTGATTTAAAAGGTTAACAATTAAATCAATAGAGGACAATGAGCTTTTCTTTTTCCCTTCGCCGGCATTACCCGTATCAGGTTCAAAGGGTTTGATCTCAGCCTGTATTTCATCTGCGTTTGGCAGCAAAGGCACCCCTATTGGAAAACAGGACAAAATTAACACAAATTTGTTAAGGAAGATTTGTAAACGAAAATTTTAAGTTTTGACGCATCATTCTAAATCATTTATCTAAAAGCCTGAAAAGCAATTTGTATTATTTAGAATGAAAATATATAGGATATATAAGTAAATAAATACTAGAATACTTTATATATTTGCACCGTGATTTTTTCAGGACAAGATCTCAAGAATGAGCACAATGCCTGACTAATTCAAAAAGTTAAAAATGACATTTGATATGAAATATTTTGAAGTAACTGATAACCTGTTTGATATCACAGAAAAATATCCACAAACCCTAAAGGTTTTTCTTGCCAATGGATTTACTCAGCTGGCAGATGAGCAAAAAAGATCGGTTTTTGGCAAAGCGTTGCAACTTGATATTGCTTTGATGATGCTTCAGCTTGATCAGGATGCTTTTGTTATGCTGCTTGAGGATGCCATTCAGGGCTTTGAAAGCAGTAAAACAAGAAATACGGATCATGAAAATTCTGTCCGCATGAAAGGTTTGCTGCCGTGTCCTGTTAGATTGCCTTTGCAAGAGCAGTTGGATTTATTTGTTGAGGCAAAAGCTGCTCAGGGTGTTCAGATTCATGCTGAATTGAAAGCAGCTTCGATGGGACTCGATTGGATGAAAGATGAAGTGGCCGCTGCTGTTTCCTCCGAAGAACTTGATGATATATACCTTTCTGCTGGTTTTGATATGTTTTTTGAAGATGAATTCTTTGGCCGTTTCATACGCTCGGGTGAATTTGGAAATCCAATTGGTTGGGACAACATAAATCCTTTGTTTGAAAATAAAGATTTTCATCTCGAAGATCCGCTGAACAGATATGGGATCATTGCTGTTGTGCCGGCAGTTTTTCTCGTTAACACAACTGAGCTCGGCGATCGCCCCATTCCAACTTCATGGAAGGAATTATGTGATCCAATTTACGAAAGAAGTGTAAGTCTGCCTGTTTCTGACTTCGATCTTTTCAATGCAATATTGCTCACCATCGACAACACCTATGGTAGAGATGCCATTCGCAGACTTGGTTCGAATATGCAGCAAAGCCTTCATCCGGCGCAAATGGTGAAGTCAGAAAGACAAAAAACAAACAAACCTGCCATTACAATTATGCCCAACTTTTTCACCAAAATGGTTAAAGAAGGAAGTGCAATGAAAGCTGTGTGGCCCTCCGATGGCGCAATCATCAGTCCTGTTTTTATGATTGGTAAAAACAATGGCAACAAGCACATTAAGGATGTTGCAGACTTGATTTCAAGTAAAGTTGCTGCCGAAATTCTCGCACATCAGGGATTGTTTCCAAGTCTGCATCCTGATGTTGACAATCGTTTGCCTGAAGGTTCAAAGTTTCTTTGGCTGGGATGGGACTATATTGCCGACAACAACCTGAATCAAAAATTTGCTGAATGCCACGAAGCTTTCAACAGCAATTATATCACAGAAAAATCAATATGATATGAATCTTATAACCATTTCCGGCCCGCCCTCCTCAGGGAAGACTGCCGTAATAATAAAAACTGCTGAAACATTGATGCAGCGGGGAGTCAAAATTGGCGCAGTGAAATTCGATTGTTTGCATACGGATGACGATATAGCTTACGAAAAAGCTGGTATTCCTGTAAAAAAGGGCCTTTCTGGTTCTCTTTGCCCTGACCACTATTTTGTTTCAAACATCGAAGCTGTGCTAGATTGGGGGCTAAAAGAGGGATTCGATGTGCTTGTTTCTGAAAGTGCCGGATTGTGCAATCGTTGTTCGCCTTACATCAAAGAAATAAAAGCTGTTTGCGTGATCGACAATCTCAGCGGAATCAATACCCCAAAAAAAATCGGACCGATGTTGCGCATGGCTGACATTGTTGTCATCACTAAAGGCGATATCGTTTCTCAGGCTGAACGGGAAGTTTTTGCAGCAAGGGTGCATTCTGTGAATCCTGCAGCAATTGTGATGAACATCAATGGTTTGACAGGACAAGGTGCCTATGAATTAAGCACTTTGCTGTTTGATGACAAACAGCATGTTGATTCGCTCAAAGGGCGTAAACTGCGCTTCTCAATGCCTTCTGCATTATGCTCCTATTGTCTTGGCGAAACCAGGATCGGGGAATCGTATCAAATGGGAAATGTCCGTAAAATTAATCTAGAGGAGAACTAAAGATGGCAAGCAGAGAATATTTATTGAAAACTTCACCGAAAGACTTGTTGGTCCGCTATCCTTATTTGCATGCA
>JAGXRB010000417.1 GCA_018336075.1 Bacteroidota bacterium | reverse complement strand
TGCACTCCGCACAATCAATGAACTTGGTTTTGAAATACCGGAATCCTATATATTAAAAGTCGAACAGAAATACCGCGACTTTTACGATCCGCAGCGAAAACATCTGCTTTTTGACCGCCAATTTCCTGACATCATCTCTTTGAATGATCTTGAACCCGAATTCTATTCACTTTGGCTTTTTGACCGGCCAATACTCACAAGTGAAATGGTTATCAACCATCTTGAAAAAATGCCGGATCTCAACAAAACAACTGCTTCACCTCATCCAGAAATGGGCACAACTGCACCAATTTGTGTCCGATTAACAAAAGATGAAAGCGGATTTGCATACCTTAGTGGCGATTATCAGCCCTTTGAAGCATTTGGTGAAGCCAATTACAGCGATGGACAAAATGATGGTTACTACTACAATGGCGGAAGCTGGATGCGTGCCGAATATTGTTCCTATGTGGTTGGTTTGAAGCATGGCTGGGACAAAGCACACAAACGAATGGAGAACAGAATCTGGGCAGAAATTCATCTCAATCCGAAATGGCCCTTTAGCAAGGAATTCATCCCAACAAAGTGGACCAATACTGATAAGTGGTGGGTTTCAACCAAAGGATTAAGCTGGAATGTCTTCATTCTAATGGCCAACGAACTTGCCGGTTTACGCACACCAGATATGGATCCGGACTTTGAAAATGACAGTTACAGATCGAAAGCACCTTAGCTTGAAGAGATCCAATGCAAAATTTGCCAAAAATATCAATTGAAACTAAAATCAATAATTGAACTTAAAATGCACATAATGAATCGTTTTATAATCACAATACAGCTAATACTTTTTTCAGTCTTTTCGTTTGCGCAAACCGGGCAATTAAGTATTTCCCGCATTGATTTAATGCCTGATTTACCGGCCCCGTTGCAAATAAGAAACTGGAATTTGGTTACAACAGATTACGACTCATACGTTTTTGATGTAAACAAAACGGGTCAGTATTTACCTTTATCACGTCTGGGCACTCAGGGTCAGTTCAATTATCCTGACAATATTCCCCTTTTTCTCAATTCGTATGTTGGTTCAAATGGTCATCTGAATCATGGTGAAGCCATCAACATAATGCCTGCTGTGATTGGAGCTTCACTCGTTGGAGTGGATAAAAGCAACCAAAACGGACATAATTGGGTTGCCAGGACGAAAGATTTTTTTAACCTCAAGAACGGTCAAAATGTATATCTGAACAACTACTCAGCCACTTCGGGTGGCGACTGGTGGTACGACCTGATGCCCAATGTGTACTTTTATCAGCTTAAATCTTTATATCCCGAAGCAGCACCGGAATTCGAATCTCAGTTTATTTCTGTTGCAGAGCAGTGGCTTTATTGCGTCAATCAATTGGGTGGAAGCACAACGCCATGGACTGTTCCATACATGAATTACAGAGCCTTTAATCTGGCTACTGGATTGCCGTTGACAACCGGAGTGCCGGAACCTGAATCTGCCGGAAGTATCGCATGGCTGCTTTACAATGCCTATCTCGAAACAGGCGAAAGAAAGTACTTCGAAGGCGCTCAGCTTTCAATGGATTTTCTGGCCGTTTTTGAATCAAACCCTTCATATGAGCTTCAGCTGCCTTACGGCACAATAGCAGCTGCACGCATGAACGCTGTTGAACGCACCAACTACCCGATTCAGAAAATGCTCGACTGGAGTTTTGACCGTGGACATCTCAGAGGTTGGGGCGCCATTGTTGGGAACTGGGGAGGCTATGATGTTTCAGGACTTATCGGAGAAGCAAATGACAATGGAAATGACTATGCATTTATCATGAACGGCTTTCAACAGGCAGCTGCTTTGGCTCCTCTCCCAAAATATGATAAAAGATACGCAAAAGCTATTGCTAAATACATCCTGAATGTTGCGAATGCAAGCCGGCTTATGTATTGGAATGCGCTGCCGCAAACCCATCAGGATTCTTATAGCTGGGCATCTGTGAATGACCCAACAGCCTGCATTCCTTACGAATCAATGAAACAAGTATGGCAGGGAAAAAGACCTTTTGCCATGGGTGATGCAATCGGTGGTGGATGGGCTGCGACGAATTTATCTTTATACAGTGGTTCAAGTGTTGGGTATCTTGCTGGCATCATCAATACAACAAACATTCAGGAAATTCTTCAAATTGATTTGAATAAAACAGACTTTTACGGCGATAATGCCCACATCAATTATCTGTATTTTAATCCAACTTCCGAAAATAAGCAGGTTTATGTAGATTTACCTTCAGGGACTTTTGGCATCTATGAGGCATTAACTGAGGTAGTTTTGCATACTTCGGCCAGCAGCTCAATTCAACTTGCAATTCCTTCAGGAGAAGCCCGATTAATAAGTCTTTATAATTCGGGACTGGTTCCGGCAAGCAGCGATGGACGGCTTTATGCAGGCGAGAATGTTTTGGATTATCATTATCTCTATGATTTCTCTGAGAACATTCGCATAAAAACGATCTCAACTGATTTGAATCCATTGATCATAAACAGCACATTTACTGCCTATTGTGAACCTGGAAACGTCCAATCTGGCGATCAGGTTCAATTTTCATGGTTTATGGATGGTGTTCTTATGCCGGGAAACAATCAGTCGCAAGTTAATCTCACCGCACCATCCTATCCCAAGCAGCTTGTATTAAAATGCATAATCAGTCACAATGGTAAAACAGCAGAAGACAGCCTTCAAATCAGTGTTGTTGAGCGCATCCCTATTCCACCTGTTGTAAATGGAATTCAATCCAATTCAGCTTATGTTCCAACAGGTGGATCAAACACTTTTACAGCCTTGGTTGATCCTACACCCGGTGAAGTATTGAGCTACCTATGGTCTGCAACAACAGGACAACTCAATCAGACCAGTGGAAATTCTGTGGTCTGGCAGGCACCAGATACTCCAACTGTGGCCAATATCAGTCTTGTGGTGACTAACCAGGATTTACTTTCGACGACAGTTTCGGTAGGTGCTTTAGTCAAAGACACAAGCCTTCCGGCTCAAAATCCAATGATTTGGTACCCTTTCGACTCAAATAATTTTAATGCAGCAGCGAATAACCATCATGCGGTTGCTGTCGGAGTTTCAAAAACTGATGATCCGAGAGGAATGCCATCTTTGGCTTATCGTTTTACTTCCGGACAAAATATTATTTATACCGAAAACCATGAAAATCTAAATTTTGGAGAGGCAGTAACACTGAGCTGCTGGGTAAAATGTGAGCAATTCAGTACAGAGAGATTTATCCTTTCCCATGGGTCATGGCAACAGCGGTATAAATTATCAATAACACCGGAAGGCGTATTGCGCTGGACAGTAAAAACAGATACCGGAATTGCTGATTTAGATGGCAGTGCTCCCATTGATTTAAATCGTTTCTATCATGTAACAGCTTCCTATACAGGCTATTCTATGGAATTGTATGTTGACGGTGTGCTTGATGCTTTCAAAGAATTCAGCGGCATCATCCAGGCTTCTTCAAAACCTTTTACCATAGGACGCATGGATAATTCTGAAACACTTTATGCTTTGCGTGGAAGCGTTGATGAAGTGAAAGTCTGGGATAAGGAAATCCCTGTCTCGCAGATAGCTGAACTAAAAGACCAATGGGCAACACCGGCAGGATTGGGTGAAAATGATTTTTTTATTCGCGTTTATCCAAACCCAGCCCAAGATAAAATTTTTATTGAATTCCCTTACAATACAAGCCTGGAGCAGGTTTCACTTTATTCTTCAGATGGAAAGAAAGTGTCGGTAGTTTTATCTGTTCTCCAAAATTCGAAATTTGAGCTAAAACTATCCGAAACATCAGCAGGATTGTATCTCCTAAAAGTTATTCTTAAAGATGGACAGGTATTCTCAAGAAAAGTCCTGGTAAAAATTTAGGTTTACTCACATTAAAAAAAGGTTTCTTTGTCAGTTTTTCACTGAAAGTTTTTATTGCGAAAATCATAAAAAACTGTAGTTCAGCCCAAAATAACCCTTACAAAATATTACGTTTTCCATTCATCAAAAAGCAAGCTATATCAGCATTATCCTTAAATTTGTGTGCTTAAGAATATTCAAATTCAAGGAACATGCAGAAATACTTTACCATCTTTTTACTTTGGACTATTTCCCTTCACAATGCCTTTGGACAACGCGCAGAATGGGAAAATGAGCGTATCAACGAGATCAATAAAATTGCAGCTCATTCCACTTATATTCCTTATTCGTCTGTTGAACAAGCAATGAGGGATATCCCTTCTGAATCACCTTATTACCTGAATTTGAATGGAGTTTGGAAATTCAATTGGGTGAAACATCCGGATCTGAGGCCAGTAAATTTCTTCAAGGAAGCCTTTGATGTTAGTTACTGGGATGATCTTTTTGTGCCTTCGAGCTGGCAAATGAAAGGATACGGGATTCCTATCTACACAAATATTACTTTTCCACATGCCGAAAAACCGCCATTTATCATGGAGCCGGTTCCGGTAGAATACACAAAAAATGATTACCCAAATCCGGTTGGTTCATACAAACGTGATTTTATGTTGCCTGAAGAATGGGATGGACGACAGATATTTTTGCATTTTGCAGGTGTTGAAAGTGCAATGTATATCTGGATGAACGAAAAATTTATTGGATATAGTGAAGACAGCCGTTTGCCAGCTGAATTTGATGTCACAAATTTTGTCCGGAAAGGAAAAAACACTTTATCGGTTGAAGTTTATCAATGGAGCGATGGCAGTTATCTCGAAGATCAGGATTTCTGGCGAATGAGCGGTATCTACCGCGATGTTTTTCTTTACCCAACTCCAAAACTGCATCTTTTTGACTATTGGTTGAAGGCAGATTTCAATGATGATTTTTCCGAAGCTGTTTTTAGCGTAGAAACAAAATTTAAAAATTATTCTTCAAAAGCTCAAGGCAATCTGGAAGTCTACCTTATCGATGATGAAATAGAATCAATGCCATTAAACCCGATAATCACACATAAAATACAGCCATTTAAGGCTGAAATTAAATCCAATCTATTCAAAACCAATATCATTAATCCTAAATTATGGTCAGCTGAAACCCCGAAATTATATACTGTTTTACTTGTAACCAGAAATAATTCCGGAGAAGTTGAGATGGTTCAGACTTCAAAATTTGGTTTCAGAAAGATCGAAATTCGCGATCAACAACTCTTTGTCAATGGTCAAAGTATTAAAATAAAAGGGGTTAACAGGCATGAAGTCGATCCTTGGGAAGGAAGAGTCGTTTCCTTTGCTTCGATGAAGAAAGACATGGAATTGATGAAACAGTTCAATATCAACACAGTAAGAACCGCACATTACCCGAATGATCCACTTTGGTATAAACTATGCGATCAATATGGCATGTATGTGATCGACGAAGCAAATGTGGAATCACACGGAATGGGATATGGAGAAAAATCGCTTGGGCATGTTTTAAGCTGGCAGCAGGCACATGTTTCGCGGGTGATGAATATGGTAGAACGAGACAAAAACCACCCTTCCATCATCATCTGGTCGTTAGGAAACGAGGCTGGACCAGGCATAAATTTTGAAGCGGCATCAAAGGCCGTTAAGGAGCGTGACCCAGGACGTCCGATCCACTATGAACGTTTTAACGAAATTGCAGATGTGGAATCTGTTATGTATCCAGACGTAAACTGGCTAATCCGGCAAGGAAAATCAACAGATTCAAAACCATTTTTTGTTTGCGAGTATGCACATGCAATGGGAAATGCTGTTGGAAATCTTCAGGAATATGTGGATGCTTTTTATGGTTCAAAACGCTTAATCGGCGGTTGCATATGGGATTGGGTAGATCAGGCGCTTTATAAAGAAATTCCTGGAAAAGAGGGAGAATTTTTTCTGGCCTATGGTGGCGATTTTGGGGATAGACCAACCGACTGGAATTTCTGTGCAAATGGACTTATCACGGCCGATCGCCAGATTACACCAAAGCTGGAGGAAGTGAAAAAAGCTTACCAAAATATCCACTTCACTGCAAAGGATTTGCTTAAGGGAGAAATCAACCTTGAAAATCGTTTTAATTTCACCAATCTGAATAAGTTTGATGCATCATGGGAACTCATTGAAGATGGAAAAATCATACAGGCTGGCAATTTCGAAGCAATGAAGATTGAACCAAATTCAACAGAAACAATTGTTATTCCTTTTGAAACACCAAAATTGAAACCGAAAAGAGAATACTTTGTAAAAGTAGTTTTCAAGCTTAAACAAGATGAACTTTGGGCCAAACGTGGACATACCATTGCATGGGAACAGTTCAAAATGCCTTTTGAGACAAAGCCATCAGAAACTATTAAGATTGATGAAATTTCGGAGATCTATAAAGAAGAAAACGGAGATGAAATAGAATTCTTCAACAGACATTTTTCTGTCGTTTTTCATAAAAAAGCAGGTACAATTATTTCCTTAAAATATGGCGAGACTATCGTAATTTCTACACATCCTGAAGCTATCAATGGTATTCAACCCGAAACAAGGTTAATTTCCTGGAATACAGAAACACAGGCCAGAATTTCGGGACCGAGAGTGAATGTTTTTCGCGCCCCTGTTGACAACGACTTTTACTTTGGCAACGGCCCGGGACCAATATGGCAAAATGAAGGTCTTGCACATCTTAAGGATACGGTTACAAAATTTGAATACCAGCATCTAAACAACAAAGCATTTTTGGTGAAAATAAGTATAGAATCAACAGCAAAAGAAGGTTTCAAAGTTCAATCTGATATAAATTACACCATTTGGGGGAATGGCTATATTGATGTGGAAGCAGGCTTCAAGCCACAAAAAGTTGATTGGCTTTTGGCAAAACTAGGTTTCATTCTTGAAATGCCGGAAGGTTTTGAATATGTGAAATGGCTTGGTGCCGGTCCTCACGAAAATTACTCCGATCGCAAACGATCAGCTTCTATTGGACTTTACGAGCGTACTGTAAATGAAATGACCGAGCAATATATCCGACCACAAGATATGGGTAACCGCAGTGATACACGCTGGTTTTCAGTAGCTAACAGAGATGGCAAAGGAATCATTTTTGTGGCAGATGAAAAAATGCATTTCAGTGCTTTACATCATTTACCCGCTGATCTCGACAAAGCCAACCATCCTTTTGAGCTGACACACCGTCCGGAAACCATTATTACAATTGATGCTATTCATAATGGCTTAGGTGGCGGTAGCTGCGGTCCTCTGCCTATGGATGAATATTCGTTGCGATCCGATTCCGTAATTTTCCGTTTTTCAATAAGGCCTTTCGACATTCATTCGACCGAAACAATCGATCCGGGAAGGATTGAAAGTCCGAAGCTATTCTAACAGTTTAAAGTTCTTTCTGATTGTAAAAAAGTTTGGGAAAGCCTGTTTTTGTTTTTGAAGAATATTCATTTGAGATTATTCATTGCGCAAAGCTTGCAACAATTTCAACTTTCTCAGCATGATTGTCGTAATAAGAAATATCCAGAAAAGGCCGTTCAAAACCAATATCACGAAAACTGAAATCAGAAAACCAAACGACACTGTTTGGTTTCCCGAAAGGAAAGTTGGCAGTGTAGCAACCACAGCTGTCAGAGCACCTGCGAAAATACCTGTCAGAAAAAGCGCGAAATACTCATTGAAATAAAGCTTCAAAATTGTTTTATTTTTGAACCCCAATGCGGATAAAAGAGCCATTTCACTCTTTCTTTCCAAAAGACTTTTTGCAATAATTATAGCTAAACCTATGGTTCCGAGCAGCATGCCAAAAGCACCCATAAGAAAAAATATCCTTAGATAGGTGTTTTCTACTGCATTAAATTCAGCAAGCTTTTCATCGGTAGTAATCATTTCCCAACCAAAATCCCTGAAAATGGAACTAAGTTCCTTATTCAAATTAGCCTGTGCTGCATCTGATGTTTCAATCAGAAAGACATTGGAACCACCTTTCGAGGGAAAATGTTTTGCAAAATTCTCTTCAGAAATGATGACGTTACCCTGAAAAATTGAATTGGCGAGTCCTCCGATAAGCAAAAGTTTTACTTCTGAGCCGGATTCGTTCACATAGGTAAGTGTGTCACCAACTTTCTTTCCAAGACCCCACTGAATCACTGTTTGATCTGCAACTGCAGGCACAACATCATTCAGATTCTGGTTCAACGATTGCCAGGGAGCGATTTCATCAACAAGCGGATGATTCGAAACAAAGGAAAATCTTCCTTCCATCAATTCAGGATCAACGGCAAGAATGCGCGGATTGGCTACCCTGTTCAAATTTAGGCAACTGGCATCATCATCGTAACTTGAAGGAAATTGTATGAAGTCCACTCCATCAGGAATTCCAAAATCAAGGCGGGTATCTATTTTACTAAGGTTTCGAAGAAAAGGAACAGTTGTTTCGGCCATAAAAGCAAAACCCCCGCCGCCGGAATGCATCGATGAAACATCCACAGAATCTTTTCTGTTTGCAGCAGTTACGATAATTACGAAGCTCCCCAAACTAAGTAACACAACAATAGTGAAACTTCGGGAAGGATTCTCTGAAAGGTTTTTCCGGCTTAACTTTTTTAAAGAAAAAATCCCGGATGATTTATTTTCGCCTGCAAAAAGGAAACGATAAGTCATCAAAAGAAAAGTCGATAAAAGCATGATACCGGCTGTAAACCACCCAAAAAGAAGGTCGCCGGAAGAAAAAACAGTTAGAAAAAGAATAAGCAGAAGAGATGCGAAAATGAGTATGAGTGAAGCAATCAGCAGGAAATTGCTTTTTGAACTTTTAATGGATTTGGTTTTGGCGCTTTCGGCTTTTTTATTTGTTTGTAATAAAGTTTTGTTGACGCCAAAATACACCACAATCATTCCAAGAATGATGCTCGTAACCATACCAGCAGTCAGAGTAAGTATATTGAAATGAAGACTCAGAACTTCAGTCCTTACAATGTCATGCCAGTTTTGGTTCAGTCCGGCCAATATCAGTTTGCTGTAGCCAATAGAAAAAACCACACCTGCAATTGCACCAAAAAGCGTGATAATGAATGCCTCAGACAGAATTATTCGTTTGATCAGTGAATTCGAAAAACCCAGAGAAGTATAAAGCCGAATCTGGGACGACCTTCTCTTCAGGCTAAGATTGAGCAAAAGCACCGTCAGCATGAGTCCTGAGATGATAATAAAAACGCCCAATCCTGCAAAAAGCTGACTGAAATCCACACCACCCTTGGCTGCTAAAAGGCCTTGTTTTCGTACTTCATTAACCTGAAATTCGAGTTTGAATGGATTTATCCTCTCCTTGATTAAATCTCTGATTTCTTGTTCATTATATTCACTGGCGGAGATTTGAATACCGGTAAGCTTTCCAAAACGATTCTGCCATAATGCTTGTCCGGAATGAAGCGAAATAAATGCTTTAGGGGTTCCTTTATAAATTTCCCAGTAATCTTCGTCTTTTTGGCGGATGCTTTCCAGCTTTATCGGGATGCCTGTTTCCCAGTCGCGACAATTTCCAGCATCTGATAAGCCGGGTAAATGAGGCATCAAAAGATGATCGTTGGCTGCATCTTTCATCGAAATGATGCCCTTAACTTTGAAATAGTTTTCCTTTTCTATGAGTGTCCGGAGAGGACCAACCTCATAGTATTTCATGAGAAGACTATCTCCCACCCCTATTTGCAAATCGTTTGCCAACCATTCATTTATAAAAGTCTCATCCGGTTTTAAATTCAATTTTGTGCTCTCCAAAGCAGTAACAAATGAGTAGGGTGTTTCTTTATCCTTATGAATCAGGCTGTTTACAAAATAAGTGAGAAAGTTTTCTGCTTCCGGAAAGATTGCCCCAATTTCTTTATACAGATAATCATCGATAAATACTCTTTGCGAAGTAAGCAAATAATTTCCGGTTTCCTCTTTAAAATCAAGTTTGAGATTTGCATCTTCAAGTTGCCAGGCCTGTCGTACAAACTGTTCTATTTCATCCGGATGTGTCTTTTCACCGGCTTTGACCAACACCAAATTGGCCATGCCTTCCGTTTCCATTGCACGGTTTAGCCAGTCGATATTTACAAAAACATTGAAGGGTGCCGATTGTGATGTTTGCAAATTAAAATGACCGAATTCTTCCTTGTCAACAATGGCTTTAATTTTTATCCTTCTAGCAACTGTTTGGTTATCCTCAGAAACAAATGGCGTATTGGAAGGAATCGGTCCGGTGACTTTCAGGCGTAAAAGGATGAAGTCACCTGCTTCAACCATCAATCGGGCAGCAAGATTTTGACTTATAAGCACTTCGTCCTCAGCGGGAAACATATCGCTTTCAATTTTTCCGACAAGCCTGATAAAAGAACTATCGATACCCCATAAATGAACCTTGTTTATGCGTAAACTGCCTCCCTGAACTGAAACAATTGCTTCGGTTTTTAGTACAGAAGCAGCTTCAAGAACTGTGTTTTTGTCGAGTCTTTCTCCTAAATCTTTTGTAAAGATGCGCTCTCCCGCTGTTATTGAATGTGTTGTTTGCCCCAGGCGGTAGTCTACAATTTTAAGTAAACTTTGACTTAAAGAATCACCTATAATCAATGCCCCACAAATGACTGCAGTTGAAATTGCAATACCGGATGCAGTTGCTAAACTTGATCCAAAGTAGTGCCTGAGTGTTTGCAGTAAGAGTTTTAAAAGGGTCATAATTCTTTTTATAACAAAAGCTTGAATTGATTAACGCTATCAAAAATAATGTTGAGTAGGTTTTCAGAAAATCTCATTGCTCCCATTTCACTAACTTTCCATCATTAATAGTGAAAATCTTGTCCATTCTTTGTGCGATTTCCAAAGAATGGGTTGCTATAATGAGCGTTATATTCATCTTTTGATTGATATCAACGAGTAAATCGATGAGTAAAGCTGCATTTTTGTTGTCCAAAGAACCTGTTGGCTCGTCGGCAAGCAAAATTTTGGGCTTATTCAACAAGGCTCTTGCAACGGCAGCCCTTTGGCACTCGCCACCGGAAAGCGCCTCAGGTTTATTGTTTCGTTGCTCCCAAACGCCCAAATAAGTAAGCAATTCTTCAGCATGCTGAATAAACATCTTTTTATCTCCTTTTTGGGTTAACGAAGGCAACAGAACATTTTCCAAAAGTGTGCATTGTGGCAGCAAATGATGAAACTGAAAAACAAATCCAACATTTTTGCTTCTGAAATACAGCATTTCTTCAGAACTCATTTCCGAAATTAATTGGCCTTCAACTTTGATTTGGCCTTCGGTGGGAACATCTAATGTCCCGATCAAATTGAGCAAAGTAGTCTTTCCGCTTCCGGAAGGCCCCATTATTGCGACCTTCTCACCTTCAGCGATTTCAAGATTCAGACTTTTAAGCACTTCACGGTGAGCGCTTCCCTTACTTTGCTGATAGGTTTTTATCAGATTTTCAACTTTAATTTGCATATTCAATTATTTGCTTCCGGCCTTGTAATTATCAATCGTCTTCTGATAAATCTCTGTCATTATTTTTGACAGAAAGTTGATATTGAATTTGTTTTCAACACTTTGGCGTGCCTGAAGACTAAGTTTCTGAAGTTCTGCGTCATCTTTCAGGAATTCATCCAGAGCTTTGGAAAGCATTTCAGGGCTGTTTTCAGCATAAGTTATACCACCACCTGATTTTGCGACAATTTCCGGAAAGGCTCCCAATGCCGGCTGCACAATTGGTATTCCTGCCGCCATAGCCTCCGTGAGATAGATGCCAAAGGCTTCACCATGACGCACAGGCACCGACAAAACAGCAATTTTATCGAAAAACATCTGCCGGCTTTTTGGTTTGAAATCATCAATAAATTCAACGTCTTTCATCAGACCTGCCTTACTCAGCTTGGTTTTTTGCTCTTTGATAAAATGGTTGTCGTCACTCGTATGTCCACCGGTAAGTATTAGCTTCGAATGCTCATTTCCGGGAATTTTTTTGAATAAAATAAAGGCATCAACGAGGATATCAAGGCCGTTCTCCTCACATAATCTTGAAAGATATCCAATGTTTTTCTCCTTTTTTGAAGCGTTGAGATAGGCATAATCGGCGGGATCGACACCCAGATGAAGGGTCGTAATTTTCTCATCAGGCAGATGAAGTTTATCCTTCATAAAAGAAGTATAATAATGACTGACAGACACAAACATGTCGATATCGCGGGATTTTTCTCTCATCAGAGACCATACCTGCTCTCTTTTTTCAGCACTCATTATGTCCACCCAAACATCCTCATCCTGCAGCGAACAAACAACCGGAACCTTTAGTCGCTCTCTGATTTTATGCGCCAAACCAAGTAAAAGCGCATTTGAAATATGAATAATATCCGCTTTATAATGGTTCTCGAGCCAGTCTACCATTTTTTCCAGCTCTTCTTTTTGCTCCCCATCCTCTCCCATGAGCATTGAGACTGTCATTTCTTCCAGGCCTTTTGCCCTTGTTGAATTAGCCTGGCTGGCAGCAAATTTCAGCATTGGCTTTGAGTTCAGGAAATTTTCGAACCATTTGGGTGCATGTTTGAAAACCGGAAACAACTGCTTCAAATAGATATTTACAGCGCCATAAAAGACAGGTATCTCAAGTCCGTTTTCATTTCTTGAATACAATGGCAGATACATTGGAACTTTAATGGCATCCACTCCGGCAGCGCGTATCGCTTCAAAATATTTGCTGTCGCGAAGGCAGTTGCCACAGTAAAAACTATCTCCTGATCCAGGAATTATGTGTACGATTTTCATTAATAAGTCATTTTAAATAGCTTGAAATTTAAATAATGCTGAAAACTTCCTCAATACTTTTTTAAACTCAACAAAACAATTAAGGCGCACCCAAACAGTAAATATTTCCGTCCTGAGCGCCCACTATAATTTTATCATTGCTGACACCCGGGCCTCCAATGATTGGGCTTCCAAGTTCAAAATTCCAGATTTCCCGGCCATTTTCAAGATTCAGCAGCATCAGGTCACCACGCATGTTTGCAACGAGTACATTATTTTTGTCTGCCAAAACTGAGGCATCCACATTACCTCCTGAATCTTTTTTCCATATCAGTTCGCCGGAATTTTTATTCAGACAGTAGATAAAACGATCGCGACTTCCTGCAATTAACTTTTCACCCTGTATGGATGGAGAGCCAATGAAAGGCAATTGTCTTTCAGCGCTTTGAAAGCTCCAAAGCACAGTTTTTTTCTTGTAGTCAACACAGCTTAACCTGCCATCATAATCTCCGACGAAGGCTTTCTCCTTTTCCAATACAGCTGATCCGGCCACATAAGTTGCTACTTCAACGGTCGAAACAGCTTTGCCCGACAAAATATCCACCACATGCAGCAATCCGTCGCAACCACCAAAAACTGCAAAATTATTTTCTACCGCCACTGTGGCATTCAGATAGTTTTGCGACTCATATTTCCAGAGGCCTTTGCCATCAGAGGCATCAATACCATGAAGGAAATAATCATAACTGCCAAGCACGAGATAGGTTTTTTTATCATCACTCCACCAGTTTGGCGCACCCATAATCTGGTTGCCTGTTTCGTATTTCCAGAGAAGTTTGCCTGTATTCAATTGCAAAGCATAAAGCATTCCGCTGAGATTTCCTATATAAACAGTGTTGTTCAAAATGAGCGCAGGTGCCTCAATAGCATTGTCAGTTTCAAATTTCCACAAAAGATTTCCTTGCAAATCGAGGCAATAAACAAAGCCGTCGGTACTGCCCATAATAATGCTGTTTCCCTGCATCACCGGCGAAGACTTTATTTCGCCACCTGTCTTAAAAGCCCATTTCAACTCTACTTTTGTTGGAATTTTGCCTTTTATGATACCCGGCAATTGTTGGCCACCTCTGAAATTCGGCCAGTCAGTAGCAGAGACATTCCAGGCGCTGAAAAGCACATAAAATAAAATCGATATTTTAATTTTTTTCATCTCAAATCATTTTTTCGTTTAGCCCATTTGGCATTTCAGCAAGTTTTGCCAATGCTCCGGTCGGACAAGCTTCAGCAACTTTTTCAGCTGTTTTTTGCAAAGCAATATTCATTTTTTCGTTAAATGGCACACCAATCTCAACATCAAAACCCCTTCCAATAAAAGTGAAACCAAATTCTTCCTCGTATTTTCCTGTTAGTCTCACACAAATGCCACATTTGATGCACTTTCCCGGTTCATAAACAATCAGACTATGCTCTTTTACTTTTTTCAATGGTTTCCTTGCAGTGAAAGCAAACCTTTTTTTTGAAGCTTTATATCGTTCGGCCAAGTTCCTGAGTAAACATTGATCGGGCTTACGGCAGTCGCAATGCATGCAGCGCGAAGCCTCTTTGCGCGCTTCTTCAGCACTGAATCCGTTCATTAAAACACTTTCGGGCTGCTGTCTTTCCAGGCTGCTTGCTTCTTTGAGGTATTCAGAATACTCTTCGGGCAAAAGCTTGCCGATTGTAGAGTTGAACCTTCTTAATTCCCCGTTTACCGGCTGACCCTGAAACATTTGCTCAATAGCTGTTGCAACCTCTTTTCCCTGTG
>JAGXRB010000416.1 GCA_018336075.1 Bacteroidota bacterium | reverse complement strand
CCCCTGTCGTTAACAAGATTTACTTTTACTACTTCATATGCATTCGCTTTCAAAATTTCGGCCACACTCCAACCTAAAAGATTGTTGCGGATGTGTCCGAGATGCAATGGCTTGTTGGTATTTGGAGATGAATACTCGATTACAATTCGTCTGCCCTGACCTTTTTTTGTTGTTCCGAAATCACTGTTATCAGACATTTCTGTAAAGAATTTCAGCCAGTAGCTGTCGTCGATAACAAGATTCAGAAAGCCTTTAACAACATTGAATCTATTGAGTTCCGGCAGAATCTCAACCATTTTACTGCCCAATTCATTGGCAAGCATTTCAGGCGATTTCTTTAAATCTTTTGTAAATGGAAACACAACAATTGTCAGGTCGCCTTCAAACTCCTGACGTGTTTTCTGAAAAACTACATGTTGAAGGTCGGGTTGCTTTTGGTAAAGCATTTGAAAGGCCTCAACAAAAGCCTTTTGAAGAATCAAATCAAGCATTAATTTCCTTTTTGAGGGGGCAAAATTAGAAAAAGATGTTTAACCGGAAAGAATTATGTTTTTTGACAAAGACACAACACAGATCAATGCATTGTTCAAAATGTATGTAAATAGGTAGCCAATCCTTCCTTTTTCGTCTTTATTTTGACGTTTTTCTCTTTTCATTGTTATTTATTTAACAATATAAAGTGCTAATATCCAATTATATAAAAAATAGTTTTATTATTTTTCGAAAAAAAGGTGTAATTTTTAGGATGAAAAACATACATTTGCGACATAAAAATTAATCTTTTCATTATTAAAGGTATATTCTATGAAGAAAAATGTAATTATCATAGGTGCAGCTGGAAGAGACTTCCATAATTTCAACACCTATTTTCGCGGAAACGATTTATACAATGTCGTAGCATTCACTGCTGCTCAGATTCCAGACATTGATGGTAGAAAATATCCGGCTGCACTTGCCGGTGATTTGTATCCTGAAGGCATTCCTATCTTTGCAGAAGAGAACCTTACGGCGCTCATCAAAGATCTTAAAGTTGACGATTGTGTATTTTCATACAGCGATGTTACTTATCATAAAGTAATGAGTATGAGTGCTATTGTGAATGCAGCAGGAGCAAACTTTATGCTTTTGGGCCCAAAAGACACAATGGTGAAAAGCACAAAACCTGTGATTGCTGTAGGTGCAGTGCGCACAGGCTGCGGAAAGAGCCAAACTTCACGTAAAGTGATTGAATATTTTCTGGAAAAAGGACTTAAAGTTGTAGCCGTTCGTCATCCAATGCCTTATGGCGACCTTGTAGCACAAAAAGTACAACGTTTTGCAAAAGTTGAAGATCTTGCATTGCACAAATGTACAGTTGAGGAAATGGAAGAATATGAACCACATGTAGTGCGTGGAAACGTTATTTATGCCGGTGTTGATTATGAAGCAATTTTACGTGCCGCTGAAAATGATCCTGATGGTTGTGATGTTATTCTCTGGGATGGTGGAAACAATGACTTCCCATTCTATAAACCCGATCTGAATATTACTGTTGTTGACCCACACCGCCCCGGTCATGAATTGACCTACTATCCGGGTGAAGTTACCCTGCGTTTGGCTGATGTTGTTGTGATCAACAAAATGGATAGCGCCGGACCGGAAGCTATACAAACAGTTCGCGAGAATATTCAGAAAGTAAATCCAAAAGCGATTGTCATTGACGGTGCTTCACCTATTAAGGTAGATGATCCAAAAATCATCAAAGGCAAACGCGTGCTTGTTGTTGAAGACGGCCCAACCTTGACCCATGGTGAAATGAAGATTGGTGCAGGTACTGTTGCTGCTCAGAAATTCGGTGCAGCTGAAATGGTTGATCCTCGTCCATTCCTCGTGGGAAAACTGGCTGAAACATTTGCTATCTATCCAAATATCGGCACTTTGCTTCCTGCAATGGGTTATGGCGAACAACAACTCAGAGACCTTGAGGCTACCATCAACAACACCGATTGCGATTCAGTTGTTATCGGTACACCAATCGATCTCAACCGCATTGTGAAGATCAATAAACCAAACACCCGTGTTTATTACGATTTGCAGGAAATTGGTTTCCCAAATTTTGATGAAGTACTCACAGAGTTTGTTAAAAAACACAATTTGCTATAGTCTTGTATCAAAGACAAAAATAATTATGAAAGGCAGTCTCAGGGCTGTCTTTTTTTATGCTATTTAATTAAAAATAAAGGCCTTTGATTTATAATAGCTGATTTTTTCTAAGAATTCTTTGCAGAACAATGATATGAATTCAGCAATATTTTCCTACCACTTTCGTTTTGGATTCAATCAACATTATTATCTGATTCTGAAGTATTGACGCCATTTTTATTCTGATAAAGAATTTGTTTTATTCAAAATTTTTCTTTCAAAAAGAAGGCTATGAATCTTTTTCAAACGACATCAAATAAAAACGTTGTCAGGCTTGTCCTGTTTATTCTTTTAATGAAATTTTCCGGGCTTTATTCGCAGGAAAATCAGGTATCAAAGCATTATCCTTTTGTTAGTCTGAAGTATGGTTACGGGAATGTAATTCCTACGACAGATTTTGTTAAAGGAGAAAATCAACTAAAGAAACCAATCAGCAATTATCAATTTACAACGGTAAAAATTGGCTGGCAGAATCCGGGTTATAAAGATTGGCAGAAAGTCTATAAAGGCCCTGTCTATGGGATTGGTTTTTATGTTGCCGATTTCTTTCGTCCGGATGAAATGGGTAAGCCCAAAGCTGCTTTTGGCTTTTTGGGAATACCAATTCTAAGGTTGGAAAAAATTTTATTTTTAACCGAATTTCAATACGGGATGGCATGGAACTGGAATCATTACGATCCGGATTCAAATCCTGAAAATCTTGCAATAGGTTCACCAATAACGGTTTATTTAGATATTGGTTTGAATGCAAGCTTTCACTTAAATCAGTACTTCGATCTTTCAGGCGGCATTAGTTTTACCCATTTCTCCAACGGCGGTTTTGAGCGGCCAAACAGGGGCGTGAATCTTTATTCGCCGCATATTGAAGTCAAATACTTTATAAATGGCAGACCTGATCTCAGTAGCATACAAAAGCCCGAAAGGCTTAATAGAACCAATGAATTGTATTTCATGCTTGGTTATGGTGATCATCAAATGGTTGAACATGAATTAGATACAAACTATTTTGCAGTCGGTGGAGTAGGGGTTTTCTACACAATGCAACATTCCAATGCTTTTCGCTCAGGACCTGGCGTTGACTTTAATTTTTGGTGGGCGCTCACAGCTTTGGAAGATGGCAGTCATGGAAAAGTCGGTTGGGACAATCTCACTATCGGATTAATATACCAACCTGAACTTATTGTTGGCAGACTTGCACTCACAGGTGGTTTTGGGATTTACGCCAGCCACAAAGGCTACGGCAATTTTAATCAAACTTATCAGCGTTTGGGTGCAAGATTTCACCTTACAAAAAACATCTCGTTGGGCGTGAATGTGAGAGCCGTAAATTTTATGCTGGCTGAATTCCTGGAATTTAATACAGGATATCGCATGAATTGGGATAAATAATGCTGTTTAGTTTATCGTATAAATATTCTTCAGTGTTTTTCTGATTATTTTCTTTTTGTTTAAAAACAATTGGTTTAATTTTTTCTAAATCTTCATTTGTGTTTAGAAAATACACAAGACATTCAGGTTTAATCACATAGAGAATTGCTTTAGTTAAATAAGTTTTAAAATTTATTTTTATAATTGAGATATTAAGTATTAAAACCTATTTTTGACAGCATTAATTCATCTAATACAACATTGTTTTCGCTTGTTTTTTGATGATAACAAAAGTTTATGCTTCGTTCAGAATAATTTTGACCAATAATATGAAGTATAATGGGCATTTCAATTTGGTTTTAGGCAAGGAGTTTATCCTTCCTGCTCTTTTTCTTTATTCGATTTTTATTTCCGTTCTATCTTTTGCCCAAAATTCAACTTCACAAAATTTAAAATTCAAACATCTGACTATCGATGATGGTCTTTCCCAAAATGCCGTTTTTTCTATTATTCAGGATAAAATGGGATTTATGTGGTTTGGAACTAAAGATGGACTTAACAGATACGATGGATATAATTTCGTTGTTTATCAGCACAATCCCTTCGATTCTACTACAGTTGCAGATAACTTCATCAGCACACTTTTTGAGGACAGCCGGGGATATATTTGGATTGGAACACGCGATGCCGGGGTAAGTATCTATGACAGAATATCTGATCAGTTTATGCGAATAAAACTACAGGCGACTGACACCCTTCTAAGAAACAGATACGAAATAATGGCTATCAGCGAGGATGAGGAGGGAAATATCTGGGTAGGAACGAGGGGTGATGGGTTGCATAAAATCAGCCTTGTTCATGATGACATCAATAATTTGAAGATTACGAATTTCATTCACAGATCAAATCTTGAGCAATCGATAGGAAGCAACACCATCAATGATATATTTATTGACGGGCATTTGCTTTGGCTTGCAACCCCTGAAGGTGTGGTAGAGTTTGACACAAGAAAAGAGCTTTTCACTTTTCACGCCATCTTATCAAGTCATCCTGACGCTTCTTCCGGTGTTTCGAAAAATGGGGTAAGCCTGATTTACGAAAGCCGTGACAAACAATTGTGGCTTGGCACTTTAAGTGGATTGGTGAGGTTTGATCGATCAACGAAAAACTATGAGGTGTTCCGCCACCATTATGAAGTGTTTCGTTTTGGATGGGGCAGTGTAAATATTATGGCAGAGGACGAAAATGGCCACTTTTGGATTGGAACACCCGGCGAGCTGATGCGCTTTGATCCGGTGAAAAAGGTATATGAATCTTTCAGAAACGATCCGTACGATCCGCAATCTATCAGTTATAACGGCATCTCGAGTATTTATTTCGACAAATCCGGCATTCTTTGGGTGGGCACAACAGGGCAAGGGATTAATATTTATGATCCGAAAGCACGAAGATTTAATGTTCTTCATAAAATTGATGAACCAGGGTCACGAATTTCAGGTTTTAGCGTCAGGTCAGTAACAGAGGATGACAACGGAAATGTATGGGTTGGAACTGATGTTTTACACTTGTGGCAAAAAGATAATAACAAACTGATTAGCTTCGAAAAATCCTCAGACAGTTTGAATGCTTTCGGTAATACTATCGTTTGGGCAATGATTCAAAGTAAAGATAAGTATCTTTGGACGGCAACGACAGAAGGCTTGTTCAGATATGACATTCATACAGGAACTTCCAGACACTACAGGCATGACCCTGCCAACAAACAAAGCTTGCCACAAAGAGAAGTTTTTGCATTACTCGAAAACCATAAAGGACAACTTTTGGTGATGACCGAAAACTACCTTTGCCGGCTTACGGATCGGGAAAAGGGAATCTTCGATTGCATCCGCTATCAACCAAAACCATCTTATCAACAGCAGGTAAGGCCTGTCATTTTTGAGGATTTCAAACAAAGAATCTGGCTCGGTACTAAAGATGGATTGTTGTTGCTCAATGCTGATAATGAAACCTTCACGCATTATCAAAACGATCCAAAACGCTTGACAAGCCTCAGCAACAACCTCATTAAGACCATTTGTGCCGACCCGCTTGAGCCACAAAAGTTTCTTTGGATAGGAACAAATGGTGGTATCAATCGGTTTGATATCGAAACAGGACTTTTTGAATACTACACCGAAGCTGATGGTTTACCAAACAATGTGGTTTATGGTATTTTGCCTGATAATGACAACAATTTGTGGTTGAGTACAAACAAAGGTATTTCACGCTTTAATCCACAAAACAAGACATTCAGAAACTTTGATGTACGTGACGGATTGCAAAGTAACGAATTCAATACAGGAGCGTTTTTTCGTAGCAAAAAAGGTCAGTTGTATTTTGGTGGAATCAAAGGCTTGAATTATTTTTATCCGGAATCAATCAAAGATAATCCCAATGAACCTAAAATTGTTTTGACCAGAATCAAACTGGGTGACAAGGCCGTTGACCATAAGAACAAACCAGATGTATTCACTAAATCAGTGATTTATACAGATGAAATTATTCTTTCACACAATGAAGATATCATTACATTTGAATTTGCTGCCCTTGATTATTCAGCTCCGGAGAAAAATCAATATGCCTATTTTCTTGAAAATTTTAATCAGGATTGGATATACTCAGGTAAAGTGCGGGCTGCAACCTACACAAATTTACCTCCCGGCGATTATACTTTCAGGGTAAAGGGTTCAAACAACGATGGCATTTGGAACGAAAAAGGCATCGCCATAAAGCTGACAATTTTGCCTCCATGGTGGGCTACATGGTGGGCTTATATGATTTATAGTTTACTGTTTGTATCAGTCCTTACGGCAATACGGCACAGTGAACTCAGACGTTTGCGCCTGAAGAACCAACTGGAAGTGAAAAAAGTTGAAACAGAATCCCTGAAAAAAATGGATCATCTGAAATCAGATTTTTTCGCTAATATTTCACACGAATTTCGAACGCCACTTACTTTGATTCTGGGTCAGATTGAGAATGTAATGATTTCCGGAATTGAGTCGAAAGAAAAAACTAAACTGCAGGTCGCGAAAAGAAACGCACGCAGATTGTTAACGTTGATAAATCAATTGCTTGATCTCTCAAAACTTGAAGCAGGAAACATGGAGTTGGAGACTTCAAATCACAATATTGTTTCATTTTTGAAAAGTCTGTTTTATTCTTTTGAATTTCTTGCGGTTTCAAAGCGTCTGCATCTCAATTTTCATTCTAAATATCCAAATATCCAATTGAATTTCGATGCAGACAAAATGGAAAAGATATTCTTCAATTTAATTTCGAATGCAATAAAGTTTTCAGACGAAGGTGGAAAAATTGTAGTTGATATAAAGCTTACAGAAGATAGATATTTGGAAATCAGTGTTACGGACAATGGACAGGGGATACCCCATGATCAACTTCCGCATATCTTCGACCGTTTTTATCAAGTTGACAGCTCAATTACCCGGAAGCATGAAGGCACAGGAATTGGCCTTGCTCTAACAAAAGAGCTTGTGGAATTGCACAAGGGTCACATAACTGTTACAAGCAAAGAAGGGGAGGGCACCACTTTTCTGATCAGATTACCTCAAAATGATTATTCAAATGAAGTAATTTATAGTGATAAGCCTTTTGAGAAAGCCGAAGCCCTCGTTCCTTTTTTTGATGAAAGTGATATCAATGCTACAGAAGAAGTGAATGCAGAATCATCATTTTCTTTAAATGAATCAAAGGATATTGTACTGATAGTGGAAGATAATACTGATATACGAAACTATATTCGTGAACAGATTGAAGAGGATTATTTCGTTATGGAAGCCGGTGATGGTGAGTCAGGTTTAAGATTAGCCCGCGAAAGAATACCTGATTTAATTATTACTGACCTGATGATGCCCAAGTTTGATGGTTTTGAGTTGTGCAAGGAAATCCGCATTGATGAAAAAACCAGTCATATTCCGATCATTATGCTTACAGCCAAAGCAGGTTTTGAGGATAAGATGGAAGGGCTGGAAACAGGTGTTGATGACTATATAACAAAACCTTTTAGTGCAAAAGAGCTTAGGTTAAGGGTGAAAAATCTCATCATTCAACGAAAAAAACTGCGAAAACGTTTCGCTACTTCAACGATAATCAAGCCAGATGATGTTTCTGCCATTTCAATTGATCAGGGTTTTCTCGATAAAGTGATTTCAATTATTGAAAACCATTTCGAAGATCAGTCTTTCTCCGCTGATACTTTGGCTGAAAAGTTGAATATGAGTATTTCACAATTGAACAGAAAACTCAAAGCACTGATAGACCAGCCGGCAGGACAATTAATGCGGTCACTCAGATTGCAGCGGGCTGCAGATTTGCTTAAGAAAAAGGCCGGATCAGTTTCAGAAATCTGCTACAGACTTTGCTTTAGCGATCAGGCTTACTTTTCGAGGGCATTCAAAAAGCAATTTGGATCCAGTCCATCGGAATATATGAATATGAAGGGATAATTTGATTTTTTCTGCCTTAGTGCTTTGATCCAACGTTTTTGACAATCCCACCTTTAACTTCTTTAATGCTCTGTATGTAGAAAAATGTATCAGGGTCAATTTCCAGAATAGCTTGCTTCATGCGATGTACTTCAAGCCTTGTTACGATGGTCATGATAATATCACAGTCATATTTTTCATTAAAAACACCTGGCAAATAGCCCCGCTCGCCTTTATAAACCGAAATACCTTTTCCGAAATCATTTACAATCAATGATTTAACGCCTTCATATTCTTTAGAAATTATCGTAAGAGCCGTATATTCTTCAAAGCCATCAACGACATAATCAGTGGTTTTCATTGCTGTGTAATACACCAAAATGGAATACATGGCCGTTTCGATGCCAAATTCAATTGCAGCTACAAGAATGATAAGCGAATTGAGTGTGAGAATAATTTCACTTGTCGTAAAGCCTGATCTTTTGTGCGTGTACTGCGCGATAATTTCCAGACCATCAATTATGCCGCCTCCACGTATAACCAAACCAATACCAAGTCCGATGAAAAAGCCTCCAAAAACTGCGATGAGAACTTTATCGCTCGTAAAAACAGGAATATTGACCAAAGCCATCAGTCCCGCAAGTATTAGTATCGCAATTGAAGCCTGAATGCTGAAAGTCTTTCCGATTTTTTTATAGCCTAAAATTAAAAATGGAATATTCACTGCAATAATCAAAATGCTGAAGTGAATATTAAAAATACCCTCGATCAAAATGGATATTCCGGTAACTCCTCCATCAAGGAACTGATTGGGTATCAAAAAGCCCTGAAGTGCCACAACGGCTGAAAACACTCCAAACAATGTCAGGATTATAGACTTAAATGAAAAAATTGATTTCCAGTATATTTTTTCCGGATGGTTCATTTTTTTAATTTTTAGTTGATTTGCATAGGATGTAAAACCAAATTTATTTCAGAACCTCAAAAACGGTAATTGGAAGTTCCTTGTTTTTAAAATTCAATTCACCAATGTTATTGCACACAAAAGATTCTTTAATCTTAAGATAGTTTTCTTCAGTAATAAGAATCTGGCTTACTTTAGCTGCACCTTGCAATCGGGCAGCAACATTGACAGCATCACCAATAACCGTGTAATCCAGGCGGCGAAGTGTTGAAGATCCAATGTTTCCGGTTACCATTTCACCGCTGTTGATTCCGATGGAAACATGCGGCATATAACCATTTGCACTATCAAATGAAGGCAATTCATCAATGGTTTTTCTGATGGCAAGACATGCGTCTATTGCCCGGTCAAGATGAAACGGACCTTTGAAAACAGCCATGATTGCATCTCCGATAAATTTGTCGATGATTCCTTTTTCCTGAATAATTTCCTTTACCATGATATCGAAGTATTCATTCAGAAGCTTCACCACTTTATCAGGCGTTTCTGTTTCGCTGATCGCCGTAAAACCACAAATATCAATAAAGGCTACTGTTGCTTCTATGGTTTCATTTTCGAGCAATGATGATTCAAATTCGCGGCTGCCCATGAAATTCAGCACCGTTTCGTCCACATACATCCGTAAAATGTTGTTTTCTTTGATGGCTTTAAGGGTTTCGCGGATTTGTGTGACATAAAGCATCGTTTTTTCGATTGTAATTTCCAGATCCTGAAAATTCACCGGTTTTGTGATAAAATCGAAAGCGCCTCTGTTCATGGCAGTTCTGATATTTTCCATATCACCATAGGCAGAAATAATCACCGATTTTAATAAGCTGTTTTGTTCGCTCAGTTTGCTGAGCAAAGTGAGACCATCCATAACAGGCATGTTGATGTCACTTAAAACCAGATCAAGGTCATCATTTTGTTTTACCAGTTCGAGGGCCTGTTTTCCATTAGAGGCAAAAATAAATTCATATTCCTGCTGCCGGATTTTCTGTCTGAATTTTTGCTTGATGAGAATCTCTAGATCGGATTCATCATCTACAACGAGAATTTTAGTCATGTTTGATATTCTTAATTTTTTCTTTCAGTTGATTGAAATCCAATGGCTTGGTTAAAAAGTCATCTGCACCCAGTTTCATTGCAGTATTATAATTCTCTTCATCGCCATAAGCGGTTATCATCATTACCAATGGTGGCGGTATGTGGTATTTTTTTTTAATATTCGACAATAAATCTAAACCGCTCATACCCGGCATATTGATGTCGGAGAGTATCAAAATCGCATTTTGTTCTTTTTCGTCGAGATATTGTAGCGCCTCCTCTCCGGAATAAGCAAAGGCCAACTCCAGTTCATTGTTCTTTATTTCTTTTCTAAACCGCTGTTCAAAGAGTGTCTGTATATCTCTTTCATCGTCTACAATCAAAATTCTCATAGGTAAAATTAATTAAATTTATTGATTCAAATGTACGTTACTGTATTGACTCCAAAGTTTTTCTAATTGGTTTTACTGTTTGGTAGTGTGATAAAAAACCTTGTTCCCTCGCCAATATCGGATTCTGCCTTCA
>JAGXRB010000415.1 GCA_018336075.1 Bacteroidota bacterium | reverse complement strand
CCTGTGCAGCCGAACGGATGGCTAACCGCATGGATCGGTTTGCATTGCCAATGGCAAAAACCTTTTCCAGATTGGTGAGGTAATTTATTTTATTAACAAGAATTTGTTTTCCATTGTTCTCAAGTCCCCAGTTTGCCATAGATTCAGAAAAATCACCCGTAGCAATCACAACAGCATCGAAGTCATTTCTGAGTTTTTTAAAAGCATCTGCAGTGATGAGTTGATGCTGAAAAAACGTAACTCCAATTCCCTTTATGATTTGGATCTCCTTATCAAGCACTTCCTTTTCAAGCAGTTCATCGGATATTGAATAACGCATTGCACCGCCGGCTTGTTCATTGCTGTCAAATATACTTGTCTGAATGCCTTTCAATTGCAGATAATAAGCGGCCGAAAGCCCTGCAGGACCACTGCCAATGATTGCAACTTTTTTGTCGGTAACTAAAACGGCTTCCTTTTCCGGAAGAATTTCTGCCTCGTCAAAAGCAAATCTTTTCAATAAACAGATCGAAACAGCCTGATCAATGGGTTTCCTTTTACAAGCACCTTCGCATGGTGCCGGACAAATTCTCCCCAAAACACCTGGAAAAGCAATGTCATTCTTAACGACTTTCAAGGCTTCTGCAAATTTGCCTTGAGCAATAAGCCTGTTCATCTGAGGAATGTCCATGAAGGCCGGGCAAGCCACACGGCAGGGTGCTTCGCAATCACCAATATGCTCAGAAAGCAACAATTCGATGGCAGTTTTTCTGGCTTCTGAAAGTTCATCATCTTCTGTAATGATATCCATCATATCGACTGCTTTTGCCGAACATGCCGGAATGTAAGCGCCTGTTGACACATCTTTTACGATACAAACCATGCAGGAAGTGAAGTGCTCCAGTTCGCCGTTGTTGCACATGACAGGAATCTCGAAGCCTGCAACAGAAGCAGCTTCCAGAAGACTGACACCTTCATTTACTTGAATTTTTTTGCTATTTATGGTTATGCTAATCATTTCTATGTTGTTCAGCTAATGATAATTGCATCTTCAGGACAAATCTGTTTGCAAATATCGCATTTGGTGCAAAGGGTGATATCTATCTGATGCTTTTTGTGCGGCAAAAATGGAATTGCACCGACCGGGCATTCCTGAGCGCAGATCGTACAACCTATGCAATTATCATTCACTGAATATGTTATCAGTGTTTTACATTTTCCTGCAGGACATTTTCCATTAATATGCGCTAAATATTCATCACGAAAATAACGTAAAGTTGACAAAACAGGGTTTGGCGCCGTTTTACCCAATCCGCAAAGGCTTCCCTTTTTGGTCCATTCCGCAAGTTTCTCCAATTCATCGAGGTCATTTTCAGTTGCCTGACCTTCACAAATTTTGTTCATGATATCAAGCATTCGTTTCGTTCCAACACGACAAAAAGTGCATTTGCCGCATGATTCATTTTGGGTAAAAGACAGGAAATAACGTGCAATATCAACCATGCAATCTGTGTCGTCGAGCACAACGAGACCGCCCGAACCCATCATAGCGCCTGCTTGTCTGAGCGAATCAAAATCGATCGGAATATCGGCCAGAAAATGCGGAATGCATCCACCTGAAGGACCACCTATTTGTACTGCTTTTAGTTTTCTGCCATTCTGTACTCCACCTCCAATTTCTTCGACAATATGCCTGATACTGATACCTATAGGTACTTCGATAAGTCCTCCCCGGTTAATTTTTCCAGCAAGTGCAAAAACTTTGGCACCTTTGCTGTTTTCAGTCCCGAAGGCTGCAAAGTGCTTGTATCCATGACTTAAAATATAGGGTATCTGGGCAAAAGTTTCTGTATTGTTGATCAAAGTTGGATGGCCCCAAAGTCCTTTCACAGCAGGATAGGGAGGTCTGAGTGAAGGAAAACCCCGTTTGCCTTCAATAGACGCAATCATTGCCGTCTCTTCGCCACATACAAAAGCGCCTGCACCTTCTTTTACAGTTATCTCAAGACTGAAACCTGAACCCATGATGTCATTTCCAACCATGCCATTCTCTCTGCAGATTTTCAGTGCTTCCTTAATTCGAATGACTGCCAGCGGATATTCAGCACGGATGTAGAAAAAACCCTTCGAAGCACCTGTTGCCCAGGCGGCAATCAGCATGCCTTCGATGGTGCGGTAAGGGTAAGATTCGAGCAGCATCCTGTCCATAAAAGCACCCGGATCGCCTTCATCACCATTGCAAATCAGGTATTTTTGACTGGAATTCTGGTTGGCAACAGTCTCCCATTTTTTTCCTGTTGGAAAACCGCCACCTCCGCGACCCTTGATGCCACTGGCTTTCACTTCATCGATCACTTCTTCGGGTTTTAGCAGAAGTGCCTTTTTTAATCCGGTGAAGCCACCATTGGCAATATACTCTTCCAGATCCAGCGGATTAATTACACCACGATGTTCGGTTGCTATTGGAATCTGTTTGCCCAAAAATGCCTGAACATGTTTTTCTCTGATATCAATGCTGTAACGCTCAACACCTTCTGTTCGCTCTTCATGTTGAATATTCTCAACTAAATGCTCAAATTTATTCTTCAGACGGCTGATAAAGCCAGTAGGCCTGAAATGCTTCTCTACAATATATTGGATATCGGAAGGTTTTACTTTTGCATACAATTGTGCAGGTTTTCCCTTTGGAATAATCTCAACAATTGGTACTTGATGGCACATTCCAACACAACCTACATGCTTGATTGTTACATTCAAATCATCTTTCGTAAGATTTTCCTCAACAGCCTGCCGTATTTCATCGCTACCACTGGCAACGCAGCATGAACCCAAACCAATTCTTATCTCGCCCTGAAATGCTGTTGATTTTGAAGATTTAGATTTGTGATTTTTCTTTCCGTTAATCCGGTTTTTAAAATCATCAAGAATACTTTTTGTACTTGAGGGAGTAACGTGACCGTAAGTGATATTGTCAATCTGAACGGCAGGTGCCAGCGTACAACATCCAAGACAACTGACTTTTTCCAATGTAAAATTTCTTTCTGAATCTGTATTTTTTCCATCTGGAATATTCAGATTACGTTTAAGGGCGTCAAAAACAAGACCAGCGCCTTTTACATGACAGGCTGTTCCGGTGCAAACCTTGACAATATGTTTTCCGGCAGGCTCAAAGCGAAACTGAGAATAGAAACTTGCAACTCCAACAATTTCAGCGGCAGTAATCCTGGTGTTTGCGCAAACATACTTCAATGCATCTTCGGGAAGATAGTTATATTGTTGCTGGATAGCCTGCAAAATCGGGATGACTGCCTCTTTGCCACTGCCTTTTTGTTGAATGATATGATCGATCTCACTTTGCATAACCTAATTCACTCCAATACAATATAAATGTTTGACACCACGGATATAAACCCTGCCATCGGCAAAAACTGGTGTTGCAAATACCTTTTCACCCAACTCAGGTGATGAAATCAATTTTGGTTCACTACCGGATTCGAAGATATACGCTTTTCCACCCGTATCGAAAACCCAAACTTTACCCTCGGCTATCATTGGCGAGGAATAGAAGCTGTTTTTTGCGTCAAATTCCCACAGGAACTTTCCCGTGGCAGCTTCAAAGCAGGCCACAACAGCGAAGGTAGTTGCGATATAAATATATCTGTTATGATAGGCAGGACTGGAAACCTCGGGGAGATAATAATTGTCTTCCCAAACCTTTTCGCCTGTTTTCGGATTCACTGCAACCATGCGGGCGTACTCGTTAGTAGCATAAACAAGCCCCCCTCCATATACCGGTGAAGGGCCAACTTCACCCGACATGCAGTCGACCGACCATAATTGCTTTCCGGTATTGATGTCATAACCGGAAAGGTTCGGATTTGCCAGCATTATCAATTGAAATTTTCCATCGACTTTAGCAAGAATCGGAGAAGCCCATGAAACGTCATTTGTGCGGACAGTTTCCCAAATCGTCTTCCCTGTTTCAGTGCTCAAAGCCATCACTTTACTTCCACTATGCGTATCATATTGGATAAAAAGTTTTTTCTCCCAGGTTAAAAGTGAAGAAGAATGACCGTAATGATTATCCGGGACACCAAGGTTTATTGCCCAGACCCGGTTTCCGTTCAAATCGAACGCGATAATGTCGCCATTGCCGAAAATCGCAAACACTTTTTCTCCGTCAACCGTTAAAGTTGGTGCTGCAAGGCCAGTATCTTCGGTAGTTTTAGGCTGGGTCGCCGGCGAGCCTTGAATATTGTTGACTTCTCTTTCCCAAAGTAATTTTCCTGAGTTTCTGTCGTAACAATAAACTACCCTCTTGCTTGTGTTTGCACTTGACAAAAACAGTTTTTCGTTCCAGATTACCGGTGAATTATATCCATGAATCGGCAGTTCAGTTTTCCACAAAATATTTTTTCCAGTAGCACCATCCCATGAAGTCGGTAAATTCGTGCTTGAACTTACTGCATTACCCCAGGAACCCCTGAAAGCATTGTGGTTTATTTTGACGGTCTCTTCATTAAAAACAACCATCTCAGGCTGCTGTGTTATTGCAACTTCGGGTTGTTTCACTTCAACATCTGTAGATTCCGTAATAATTACAGTATCTATTTCTGTTTCAGAAGTTCTGATACTCACAATTTCAAGCTGCTCAATACTTTCATCACCGGCTTTACTATGAACAATCATTTTTTCCGGCTCATAACTCCTCAAATGATTCATTGTAAAAAAAGCTGACATGATCGCCAGAATGATAACTAATGCGCCGGAAATACCAATCCAGCGTTGAGTTAGTTGTCGTTTTTTCTTTTCTTTTATTTGGTCAGCAGATGGCTGGTCAATCGCAAAACGAAGGCCATAATAAACTCTGAGAGAAAGCACAAGCACAATTGCTCCTAAAAGCATCAGGTACGCTCCGGTTCTGACTTGCCACAAACTGGTAAAATATGCCTTCCGCATAAGCAGGTCTACTTGCCGTATTTCCTCCACGAATTGTTGGTTATTTGGCTCAGATGAAAGACGTTCGACAAGCTTTTCGAGAACAAGACTGTTCAAAGGGTCACTTTTCTTGATCTGCAAATAATTCAAAAGAAGCAGCACACCTACAAAAGCCGTAAAAACTCCTGCAATGATCGCGATCTGCTTTGCGCGTTTTATTTTTTCTGTTTCGTTCATCTGCTGTTCAAAATCAAGATTTAACAACCATTTCAGGGTTTTCATTGAAGAATGGATGCTCCGGTTTACCCACAGGGCAATAATCCATGCAACGTCCGCAACTGAAACAATCGCCCCTGTTTGCTTCATAAATGGTGCGTTTTCTGAAAATGACCTGATTCAACAGGTGCAAAGCAATCACGAGACCAATGAAAGCGCCCAGAAACCAGCCACCGAAGCGAAATTTTCCCTGAATAATTTTCGCTTCCTCTACCAGAATTTCGAGTGTTTTTCCAGAAGACATGAAGGTCTCAATGTCAAGATTTTCGCTGTTTTGCATTAGTTCAGGCTGAGAAACAAGCAGATTGGCAAGAAAAACATCAGGATGAGCACTGGAAAGGAGTTTATATGAACCTGAAACAGCCCAACCACCAACAAACATCAGAACCGGAATCAATGCTGCATAGGTCACAAACTTCCAAAAATCTTTTCTGCTTGCTCTATTTTCTTTTTCATCCGTTGGGAAATCAATCGCATCAAAAGGGCATGAATCCTTGCAAAGTTTACAGTTTATGCAATCTTTTGGTGTGATGGAAAGATGGTATTTGGAGTTCAACGAGCAAATTTTAAGAAGTGCGCCATAAGGACAAACGAAACGACAATAGGGCCGGGCAACAAACATTCCAATCAGCAGAAAGCTTATGCCCAGAACAATCATGTGAAATTCGGCGCCCATCCGAAAAATTCCAACAAAAGGATCGAACCTGCAAATGATGAAATCAGTGCCGGTAGCTGCATATAAAACTGCCAAACCAAGATAAATGAAAGGAAACAAACCAAGAGATTTCTGGAGCCATGGTGAAAGCTGAATGGGTTTAACGATCACCAGATCCTGAATTACACCCAACGGGCAAGCTGAAGCGCAAAACACCCTACCGACAGCCAGGGCAAATAGCAATGGAACGACGAAAAAGGCCAGCACAGTGAAAGAAATAGAATAACCTTCACTAAAAAGCGACAAAGAGAGGTTCTGCAAAGACCCAACTGAACATATGCAACCATTGCGATAGAAACCAAAATACAGCAAAGAAAAAACTGATACCCAAAGAATCCATTTGCGAGAACGCTTTTTGAGTACAAGCCAGGTCGTTATTGAAAGCACTGCCAGAAGCAAAAATAAATCCAGGTATTCCATAAAAGGAGCACGAGCATCAGGTCTTTCAGTTTCCGGAATCTGATATTCCGTATGAAATTCAGGTTTGGGAAAACGTTGCTGCTGAGAATAAGCAATTTGTGTTGGCACAGTCATCAACATAAAAACCAAACCCAGAAATATGTTGTTATAATTTTTCAATGGAATATGTTTTTATAAAGTCTGACCAAGTTCAAAACCTCCTTTTATCAAATAGGGTTCATCTGCAGGAACTCGTTTGATAGCATCAGAAGGGCAAACTCTGGCAATAGCACATTCGTTGCAGTTTACACAAATATCCTGTCTTATCTGCAAATGAAGGGAGCCATTTCCAAAAGAAGAACAGCCTTCAACACATTTTGCGCAACCGATGCACAATTCTTCATTGATATGATATTCATAATAAGGTTCTTCAATAAACTTTCGTTCAATGGCTGCTGTAGGACAAAGCTGGTTTTCTGCAGCTGTATTTCGGGCAATATGTCCCGGTTTCAGATATCCGCCGCAAAGGTCACAGTATCCGCAAAGCGCATAGGCGTGGACACATTTTACGGCAGAGGGATTCAAAACGCAATGGGTAGCGCAACGTCCGCAATTGGTGCATTTGAAAGGATCAATCTGCCAAAGCCATTGTTGTGATGAAGCGTTGGTAAGAGAAAACCCAATAACTCCAGCAATCGTAAGCCCAAGTGAATAGCGTGCGCATCCACTTATAAATTGTCGTCTGCTTTGTAATTTACTCATTGTTATTGTCTTTTAGTAAAAATCACGGCTGCTTTGATGAAGAATTCTGAGACACCTTCTTTTGAGAAAGGCTGCATTTCTTACTTTCTTTACAGCTCTGACAAATTGATTGAGGTGGACAAGCATCTAAATCAGCATTTTTGCTTTTGATAAGCATCAGGCCCGAAACTACCGCTATCAATACAAGTAGCAGATTCCGCATCAATTGCCTTAAAAATTCTTTTCTGTCCATTTCCCGATATAATTTGTTTAATACTGAGCTAAATAATATCAATAGCAGTTATCATTTTGGTTCAAAAAATCGAATCATTTTTCTGTCAAAGTCAAGCGCAATGATATTATCACTTTCATCAACAGCCAATGCAGGAGCTTTCGTTCCGTCGCTGAATTTTTCTGGAGCAGCAACCACTGAGCTAAGTTCACCTGATTCTTTGTGAATTTTTATTCGTATAAGACCTTTTTCACTTGTCACGAAACTACCGTCTGAAAGAAAGGCAATGTAATAGGGATTGCAACAACCACTAAACCCATCATTTTCAAAGGATGATTTACTCCAGAACCCTCGTAATCTGCCAGTTTCTGAATAGTTTTGAATGGCATGCAAGCCGGGATTCACTGCCCAAAGCTCATTATCAGAATTCACTGCAAGATCAAAGTGAGCGCTTGGAAGTATAAATCCATGCACATCCGAAACACCGGATTCACCATTGAAAACGTGCTTTTGCTGAAGATTTTTATCATAAACCCTGATCTGTTTCGCTCCGGCATCTGCCACATAAATCAGGTCATCTGATACAGCTAAAGCAGTGAAATTTGATTTGTCTGAAGCAATTTCCGAAAGATCCATTTCAATTCCATCAGGATCATAAGAACGAAGCCTGTTCTCAAATCCTATGAAAATATAACCATTACGATTGACTGTGATACAATTAGGTTTTTCACTGAGTTTTCTTTTGAAAACTTCGATTCCACCAGGCAAAATAACCTGCAAATAATCATCAACAAGCAAATAAATTTTGCCTTGACTGAAAGCAATTGCTCTTGGATTTCCCTCTTTCAGAACAATTTGACGCGTTTCTTTGTGACTAATAAGCGCCTCATCTACTGCTTTATAGTTATCAACATTAAATTCAAAAGGATTTGAAGGCCGCTGATCAGGGTTGTTTGATACAAATTCAAAAATCACGATGGCTGCTATGATTGCCAGAGCCAACAGCAGAATGTATTTTATCACCTTGTTGTTCATCTGTCTACTTTTTAATGTTAATACAAATCATCGTTTCTGAATCTCTCAACACCATATAACCATCAGCAATTGCCAGTGGTGCCCATGCATCAAAGCCGTCAAACAGTTTTACTTTATCGAGTTCAATAAAACCCTTTGTACTTTTTTGAATGATATAAAGCGTTGCATCATCGTTGAGCAGAAAAAATTTATTATCAGCAAGGATATAAGGTCCCAGTCCAAAACGTGCTACTGAACCACTCAACCATACAATTTCTGTAGGATCACTCTGATTGACGCATACCATTTGATTCCTGAATGTCCGGGCATCTTTTGGCATTATTCCAAATAAATGGCCATCAACCATAATAGGTGTTTGTTGCTCGCTTGATAAGCCCTCGCCCGGTTTGATGGTTTTTAGCAATTCGATCGAGAAACTGCCATTTTCTTCAATTAGTTGCAACAACATGCTTCCGGCACCATATCCCGCAGTCAGAAAAATCTTGCCATCAGGCATACATACAGCCGATGCTGCAACAACCGGGTTGTTCCAAAGACTTGTTTCCCATAAAATACTGCCGGCATCCGGTCCATCAGCTGCAACACCAACAGCTCCGCCAACAGCGCTGTACACATACATCCGGCGGCCACCAAACTCAAAAGGCACAACAGAAGCATGCGACATTTTCCAGTTATTCGGGTTAGGTGTTTCCCATAATATTTCTCCACTTTTACAATCAACACCTATCATCAATGACGTTCCGCCTGTTGCAATTATTGCAAGATCATTTTCAATGATGGGACATTGTCCGGTATACCAGAGTGGGATTTCGCTTTTAAATTCTTTTTGGATATCAATTCCCCAAAGGAAATCTCCATTTGCTCTTTCCAGACACATTACATGTCCGCGGGGACCAATCGTGAGAATATGATTTTCTGTCACGGCAGGCACTGTACGCGACATTCCGTGATTTCTTCTTACTTCAACATCATACCACCTTCTCCAAATCTCCTCACCAGAGGTTAAGGAAAAGCACCTTAACATATCGGCTCTGCTGTTTTCGTCATAGTCCAGAATATAGACCAGCCCTTTGTAAATTGCAGGGCCGGCATGGCCTTCTCCAAGCTTTACCGACCAAAGGATTTGGGGAGACTGATTGTCAAAACCATCAATCAATCGAATATCTGATCTGGAAATATTATCAGAATTGGCTCCTCTGAAACGAGGCCATGTTTCCCGGAGCGTACTTTCAGTTGTTGAAAACAGTTCAAAAAACTCGCCTATTATAATGTTTTCTTCCGAATTAATGGAGCCGCCAGATCCATCAACGGCAGGTTCAGAAAGAATAAAATCTCTGGAAGGGTCATTCCAAAACCAATATCCAACAGATAGCAAACCAACGATGCTAATTACAATTGGTAAAGTTTTGAGTAACAATTCCAGAGAAATTTTCATAAGTTTTAATGCTATTTTTCTCTAATATCAAATGCCATCAGTGCATTTCCATGTCTGACGTAAAGGACGCCGTTGTGAATAACCGGATGTGCCCAATGCTGTTCAGAACCCAAAGTAATCATGGTTTTACTTACCACTCGGAAACTGCCGGGAAGCGGTTCAATCAACGCCAGCTCTCCTCTTTCGGTGTATGCATACAACATATTGTCTGCAGCAATGACAGCACCCTTATCTAATTCTCTGGATTCATGCTTGACCTCTCCACTTTCCCAATCCAAGCAGAACCATTTTCTGTTTTTATGTCCTGATCCATAAATATAGCCGTTAAGAAGCACCGCACCACCCATCTGTGGATCTAACGTTTCGTTTGCCCAGACCTGAGTTATTTTACTGCCATCAGCATTCAAATTAACTTTAATTCCACCTTTGCCGTAACCACTAAAAAAATAGATACTGTTATCATAATAGATAGGTGTATTGGGATAAATATTATATTGATTCTCGTGAGGGTGTGACCAAATTAAGGCGCCACTGCCAGCATCAAGTCCAAGGATATTTTTTTCCATCATCGTAACAAATATCTTGCGGCCGTTATGATCAATAAGAAGTGGCGAGCAATAAGCTGATATCTCATTTTTACCCTCACTTGACCAGATAAGACTGCCATTATGCCTGTTAAGGGCAATAACGTTATTCTTTTTGCCGCCGGGCGCAACATAAATAACATCTCCATCAACAACTAGATTCTCAGTTAAACTCCACCTGATATTCTTCCCGTCGAAATCGTTGAACAGATTTTTTGACCACTTTTCCTTTTCAGTGTTAAGGTCAAGGCAAACCAGTTTTCCGTGACCAGTGGCAATATATACAAGATTATCTGCAATAGTTGGTGTTGAACGAGTTCCGGGGTATCCTGAACTTGCAGAAATTTCTTCTCCGTAAGGAATCTTCTTTTCAAGTTTACCTTGCTCCGAAAAAATATAAATATAACCCATATCTCCTTCAAGACCTGTGAGATAGATTTTTCCGTCAACAAGTGTTGGCGAAGTAAAGCCTTTTCCAAGATTCTCATATGTCCAAAGAATTTTTGGACCATTCTCTGGCCAGACTTTTAAAAGATTGGTCTCATGAAAGATCCCATCTCTGTTTGGACCTCTCCAATTATTAATAGTTTGAGCATTCACAGTCAGTGAAAAAATAAGGACCATTAATAAGTTAAATAAGATTTTTTTCATTGAATTATGTTTTTAATGTTTGAAGTGTTTCATTTAAGCAGATGCAAGCTGGTGTGAAATGTGAACAAAGTGTTAAAACTTACATGATTTAATAGTTTTGTGAAAAAATGGATTATTTTGAATTTTAAATAAAAGCAAAATAAATTGTATCAGAGAGATTCAGTTTCTTCAGGAGGTTTCTGATAAATTCTTATAGGATAGTTATTTAAATAAAAATTTATTGTTATTTGGCTTTTCATAGTATCTTATTAGTCTTGCAAAATAGCAGAAATTTCTTTAGGAGGGTCCGGCAATTTAAAATTTAGAATAATTCCAAATTATATGGAATTTATACCTCATGCCGATAAAACTATATCAATTCGATACATGCACTCAAGGGCTAAAAACAAAAAACCCCATCCAAACATGGACGGGGTTTTTGTTATGATTTGGCGACGACCTACTTTCCCACATTTCACTGCAGTATCATCGGCGCTGACAGGCTTAACTTCTCTGTTCGGAATGGGAAGAGGTGGACACTGTCGCAATAGTCACCTAAATATCTTGTGTCTTCTAAGTTTTATTCCTCTTGGAATAAACCTAAAAAACTTAAACATATGAAAGGAAACAAGCAAACAATCAACAGACTGTTCTAACTTTATCTTAATCTTACACTTCAAACATAAACCCAATAATCGTTACTTATGCTTATATAAAGAAGCTTACGAGTAATTAGTACTGCTCAGCTATGATGTTACCACCTTTACACCTGCAGCCTATCAACCCCGTGGTCTACGGGGACTCTTAAAGGAAGCCTCATCTTGAGGTAAGTTTCGCGCTTAGATGCTTTCAGCGCTTATCTTCACCAAACGTAGCTACCCTGCGATGCAGCTGGCGCCACAACAGGTACACTAGAGGTTTGTCCAACCCGGTCCTCTCGTACTAAGGTCAGCCCCTCTCAAGCTTCCAACGCCCACAACAGATAGGGACCGAACTGTCTCGCGACGTTCTGAACCCAGCTCGCGTGCCACTT
>JAGXRB010000414.1 GCA_018336075.1 Bacteroidota bacterium | reverse complement strand
CTTTCAGACCTCTCAGGATTGAAACAGCATCGGTGGTATTGGGTTCATCAATGAGAACGATTTGAAAACGACGTTCCAGTGCTTTGTCTTTTTCAAAGAATTTTTGATACTCCTTTAATGTTGTTGCACCTATCGCTCTGAGTTCTCCTCGGGCAAGAGCAGGTTTTAAAATGTTGGCGGCGTCCATTGCACCTTCACCTTTGCCTGCGCCAACAAGGGTGTGAATTTCATCAATAAAAAGAATAATTTCTCCGTCGCTTCCAATCACTTCCCTTACAACACTTTTCAGTCTTTCTTCGAATTCTCCTTTGTACATTGCACCGGCAATCAACGATCCCATGTCAAGAGAAAAGACTTGCTTGCTTTTTAGATTTTCAGGTACATCGCCATTAACAATTCGGTGTGCAAGACCTTCTGCAATGGCTGTTTTGCCAACACCTGGTTCACCTATTAATATAGGGTTGTTTTTTGTTCGGCGCGATAAAATCTGAAGTACCCTTCTAATCTCTTCATCCCGTCCAATAACCGGATCGAGTTTACCGACAAGGGCTAATTCATTCAAGTTTTTGGCATAACGATTCAAAGCTTCGAAATTTTGCTCGGCAGTCTGACTGTTTACATTGCTTCCTTTTCTGGATTCGGACATTACCTCAAGAAGGTCTTTTCTGTTAATATTATTGTCTTTGAGCATTTTTGAGGCTGTGCCGCCCTCATCAAAAATTGCCAGCAACAAATAATCTACAGCAACATAGTCGTCACCAATGTTTTTTGAAAGTGTAATTGCTTTTTGAAGCGTCCGGCTTAGTTCTACAGAAAAATATTGCTCACCTCCGGAAACTTTTGGAAGTGATTTAAGACTACTATCAATGGCCTTATTGAAAGTTTCAGTGTCAACGCCAAGTTTTCGTAAAATATGATTAACAATATGCGCATCTATTTGAAGCATAGCTTTCATCAGATGAAGGTTTTCAACTGACTGATGACTTTGAGCGGAAGCAATCTGTTGTGCCAGCTCAATGGCTTGCTGCGATTTATGTGTAAACTGATTTAAGTTCATCTTTTAGAGTTTTAAAACTTAAGTTCAAAAAGCTTACCACATCTGGCTTCTTCATTGTAAATGCCATAATGACAGTTGTTTACAATTGATTGAATGTCAAATTGGCTTATTTTTAGCAAATAATTTCATGGAATTAATTTCTCGAATTTCACGATATCTAATGATAAAGACGATGAAGTTTTAGTAATTTGGTCAAATATTTAATGCTTAAAAAATGAAATACTCTGAAATTGTTGAGGCGGCTGAATTCATTAAAAGTCGCGAAGTTTGTGTTCCTGAAATTGGAATTATTTTGGGAACTGGTTTGGGCGAATTGACAAATATGTTGGAATCTCAAATAAAAATCGAATATAGTTCCATTCCTCATTTCGTCACTTCAACTGTTGAATCGCATAATGGAAGCCTTATTTTTGGAAGTCTTTTCGGAAAGCAAATTGTGATGATGCAGGGTCGCTTTCATCTGTATGAAGGTTATACAATGGATCAGATTACTTTTCCATTGAGGGTGATGAAGGAATTAGGCATTAAATTATTACTGGTTTCAAATGCCTGTGGTGGATTGAATGCATCCTATGATGCAGCTTCATTGATGCTTTTGGACGACCATATTAATTTTCTTCCCGGAAATCCACTTGTTGGTCGGAATATTAGTGAAATGGGACCTCGATTTCCGGATATGAGTCGGCCTTATGATCCTGATATAAATCAGAAATTCAAAATTATTGCCGAAAAACTTGGAATCATTTTACATGAAGGTGTTTATGCAGCATGGATCGGACCTAGTCTCGAAACCCGCGCTGAATACAGGTTTCTGCGTATGGCAGGTGCCGATGTTGTGGGAATGTCAACGGTTCCGGAAGTTATTGTGGCCAATCATATGCAACTGCCCACCGCTGCGATTTCAGTTGTTACAGATATTTGTGACCCTGATAATCTGAAGCCATTAATCCTTGATGAAGTTTTTATGCATGCTGCCAGAGGTGGAGAAAATCTTAAACAATTGATAGTAGAATTCATCAGAACGTATTAAACCTGAATGCCTTTAGAAATCGAAAAGTTTCTGAGATTTTTTTGAATAATTATTCAGCAGACTTTCCCTTAGGTAGTTGAAAAATGAAAGTAGTTCCTTTTTCGACCTGGCTTTCTACGGATAACTTCCCTTCATTTTTTTCAATGAACTCTTTGCACAGCAGAAGTCCAAGACCCGAGCTAGGCTCTCCCTCTGTGCCTTGACGACTGGTTTTTTTGTCAAACTTATATAAGTTTTGAATCATTTCCGGTGACATTCCGATTCCGGTATCACGAATTTTTACAACAACGGTATCATTTTCATGGGGCAATGCCTGAATGAGAATATTTCCGCCTTTTGGTGTAAATTTTACCGCATTTGACACAAGATTTCTGAATACGGTTTGCATCATGTTTTCATCAGCAAACACAGTTAAGTCCTCCGGCACTCCGTTTTTAACATAAAGTGCTTTATTTGAAATTGCTTCTTTTAATAAATCCAGTGCCTTTTCGATCATTGGCTTAATCTCAATATTGCTTTTTTGAATGACAACATCCTGACGTTGCATGCGAGACCAATTGAGCAGATTTTCCAAAAGGCTTTGCAATGATTGCGCTGACTTATTCATGTCTTTGGCAATTCCCTTCATCTCTTCCGGTGTCATTTCATAAGATTCATCCATGAAAAGTTCGGTAAGATTTATGAAAGCCCCGATAGGTCCTCTAAGATCATGTGCTAAAATTGAAAAAAGCTTGTCTTTTTCTGCATTAAGAATTCTAAGTTTTTCCTCACTTTGAACGATCTTTTGCTGCATCAAATGTCTGTTGGTGATATCATGAATGACCAAAAGCCTTCCAACAACTGATTGTTTATGATTGCTGATTTCAGAGATCGAAGCGAAAAAAAATCTTGAGCTGTCACTATTTGGAATTCCAAATTCCCAGCTTGTTTCTTTTCCTGAAATGCACGTAGCAAGAAGATCAGGTAATTCTGCCCAAAGATTTTCTATTGCATTTCCATACGGAGTTTTTTTCCAACCGAAAATACTTAATGCCACCGGGTTACAATCAACAAGTCGGTGTTTATTATCGATAACCACCAAAGCATCGCCCATACTTCTGAAAATATGCTCTCTTGCAATTGGCATCAAATCGAACATCCGGAATTTTAAAATGCTCACAGACATCGCAACTCCAGACAAAGCAAAAGCAAATGGTGTTGGATCAATATTTTTTACAGGCATGAGTCCTGCAAAATAGATCGTAAAAGTTATAAGTGGAATCAAAACCGCAATTAACATAAAGAGCAGTTGATTGCGAAAAAGCGAACGTTGATAATAAAGCTTTTGAATTAAAATAACCACACCATAAAGCACCAGAAGATAAGAATTGACAACATGAACATAATACCATAGTCCCGGGTCAAGGTTCAGAAGTGGCATTTTGGCAGTTAAATCAACTGTCACTTCTTTGTAATACAAGCCATGATGCTCATGCGTAATACTTAAAAACATTGTAATTACAGGGATAATCAACAAAAACCACACTTGTTTGACATGAAGCCTGTTCGTCAATCCAGCAAACTGAATTATCACCAAAACCATTAATAACGAAATATATGGAATAGCAAGATATTCTACCTTGAGCCAAAAAAGCATTGATTCTTTAGTGGTACTGGCAAGTTCAAATCCATATGCAGCAGACCAGATGGTGGTTGCAAGCATTAAAAGTGCAAAGAGTCTGCCTTTTGGTGCATAACGTGCTCTTGATGCCTCAAACGTTAAGAGCAACGAAACTACCACCGGCACTAATAAAGAAAGTGCTAAAGGATTAGGATTTAAATCTTGAAAAAGCCCAGACATCAACGTAGTTTTAAAACAAAAGTAGTCTAAAATCTTTGTGATTTAAGTAAAAAGTAAGCCAATTTACTTAATTATTTCTTCTGTGATTCAAATTATGATTCTTAATAAAAAGTTCTAAAGTGTTAGAATTGAATCTGATACAAAGTAATTGTAGTGAAAAACTTACAATTCTGAAACAAAAGCAATGATGAAAATTTAATACAGCTTCAATTTCAAGACTTCAAAAATATACCTGAAACAATCACTTTTTATTTCTTGTTAGTCATTCAAGAAAGGCAAAAACGAATGATTTTGCGCATAATACATCATCTGATTCGTGAAATTATCTGGATAAGAAATCACAACATCTACGATACGGCTTTCTTGTCTGACGGCCTGTAATTGTGGCTGCAAGAAACCTGCAAACGGCGCAATATTCAACTTCTTCCAACGTTCAACTACCTCTGAATGAAGTTTTTGATCTACTTTAACGCCATAGGTTTCAACCAGGTTGCGGGCAGCTTCATAGTCACCTTCAGATTTTATGCGTTGAACTTCCTTAAGCAATTGTCCGAATAATTCTCTCAGTTTGTTATAGTCATTGATTCTGAAAAAGGTTTTTTTATCCAGAACGACTTTTTCTATCACATTTGTCTGAGCTCCCTTTTCATAAACCCATTGAGCTATCAGTTGCCGGTTGCGCATATGACTTTCTTCAATTTGCTGTCCGGGTTCCAGTCTGACCAGTTGACGCATCAAACCATTCAAAATGAATCCGTCATATTCAGCCTTTCCTGTCTCAATGCTTTCAGTAAGACCCAACTCTGAAAGCTTTGGATCAATAATAAAATAAAGTGCAACAAGGTCAGCACGTGCTTCTTCGATTGTGTTTGAGTAACTTTTTAGGGTTTCTTTAGGTGTTCCCACTCCAGGCAATATTTTTCCGCTTCCATGCCCAATTACTTCATGCAGTCCGGTGTGGATTTTTGAGGCGATGGCTCCATATTTGCGAATGCGTTCCTGTTGCTCCGGCAGATAAAATTCTTCGATACTGCCTGAGCTGCGGGAAGCCATTTCGTAGGCATCTTCAATATTTCCAAGCGAAACAGACTTTGATCCATGTGCTTCTCTGATCCAATCGGCATTGGGTAGATTTACACCAATAGGGGAGGAAGGTGCGTTGTCGCCGGCTTCAACAATCACTTGTATAACCTTGTAACTGATTCCTTTAGCATCATCCCGTTTGTGAGAAGGGTCAATTGGTGACTGTTCTTCGCACCAACCGGCCAGCTCGCTGATAAGACTAAAACGCTTCGTAGCTTCTTCGTCGCGCATGGAAACTACTGATTGCCATGCGCCATGATAGCCCAAAGGATCTCCGTAAACTTCGATAAAACCATTCACAAAATCTACTTCAGAATCTGTATCCTGAACCCATAAAATGCTGTATTCGTCAAAAGTTTTTAGATCACCACTCTCGTAAAAATCGATCAATTTTTGAATGGATTGTCTTTGTAATTCGCTTTCAGAAAACACTTTAGCTTTTTCCAGCCAAATTACAATCTTGCGGATTGCTTTTCCATAGCGGCCATCAGCTTTATAAATCAACTCTTTGATTTCTTTACCCTTCTTTACAAGTTTGCTGTTCAAACCAATCGAAACGGGTTTTTTATCTGAGGGATCACTGATAGATTCATAAAAAACTTCTGCTTCAGCCTGGCCCAATCCTTCATAAAAATTGCAGGCTGAAGTGGCGATAAGATCTTTGCCCTCTTCTAAATTAACGCGTTTGGGTGCAATTTCCGGATCAAAAATCACCGCTGCCAGCAAATCACAGAGTTGAGCGGCTGTCTGTCCTGCCTTTAATGGAAGATTTTCTTCGCGCAAATCATCGAAAAGATTGTGAAAATAGGTCTCAGAAAAACCTGGAACCAGTTTTTCCATCGAATAGTGATGGTGGATGCCGTTCGAAAACCATACTCTTTTAGTGTATTCCATGAAGGAATTCCATTCATTGCTTGTCCTGTCACCACGATAGTGCAGAAATATTGCCTCTAAAGTACGGCGGATAGTAAGGTTGTATTTGTAATTCTGATCCCAGATGATATCACGTCCGGCAAGAGCAGCATTGTATAAATGCCACACAAAAAGCTTTTGCTGAGGGCTGAGTTTTTCAAAACCTTCAGTTTTATATCTAAGGATGCGTATGTCGGCGAATTGTTCTGTTTGCCAGATGAAATTATCTGAAGCTGTATCGTTCATAATTGATGTTTCTTGTAAAGGCTGCAAAACTAAGAATTTGTTTGGTTCGTCTGGCCGATGAAAGCGCTCCGATAATTCATAAAAAGGAAAACCCCGGTTCAGTAAAAAAAACTAAACCGGGGAATGGTTTTTTAAGAAACAGGACTAACCTTTGTAAAATGGTAATTTTACAACAGTTGCAGGCATGAGTTTTTCGCGAACTTTAATGAAAATCTGAGTGCCAATTTTGCTGAAATCTTTATCAATATATCCCATTCCAATACCTTTTTTGAGCATTGGTGACATGGTTCCTGAAGTCACTTCTCCAATCTGTCTTCCGTCTTCAGCGCAGATTTCGTAATGTTGTCTTGGAATTCCTTTTTCCATCTCAAAAGCTTTCAGCATTTTGCTTAGTCCGTTCACTTTCAATGCTTCCATCACTTCTCTGTCAACAAAGTTATTGCCATCAGTGAACTTTGTAATCCAGCCTAAACCTGCTTCGAGCGGTGAAGTGCTGTCATTGATATCATTGCCATACAGACAAAAACCCATCTCCAAACGTAGAGTATCTCTGGCTGCAAGACCGATTGGTTTAATGCCAAATTCAGCTCCAGCCTCAAGCACAGCCTTGTATATTTTTTCGGAATCTTCATTTCTGAAATAGATTTCACATCCTCCGGCGCCCGTATAACCCGTTGTTGAAAGCAAAACATTTTCGATGCCGGCAAAAGTCAGCATTTTGAAAGTGTAATATTCCATGTCGGTGATGGGTGTATCCGTCAGTTTTTGCATGGCTTCAAGCGCCAACGGCCCCTGGACAGCGAGCTGTGACGTTGCATCAGATGCATTTTCAAGGATAGCGCCCTTGTGATTGTTTTCATTGACCCATGCCCAATCTTTGTCGATATTGGCTGCATTGACAACCAAAAGATATTTTTCAGCATTGAAACGATAAACGAGCAAGTCATCCACGATACCTCCTTTTCCATTCGGAAAACAGGTGTATTGAATTTTACCGTCGTAAAGTACTGATATGTCGTTTGTTGTAAGTCGTTGAACCAATTCACCAGCGTTCGGACCTTCAACCCAAAATTCACCCATATGGGAAACATCAAAAACTCCAAGCTTTAATCTCACAGTTTCATGTTCGATATTAATGCCCTCAAATTGTACCGGCATTTCGAATCCGGCAAAGGGAACCATTTTTCCACCCATATCATGGTGCATTTGGTTTAAAGCAGTTTTTTTCATGGCTATATAAATAAAATGTTGATTTGTAATGGTTTAATAAAAATGTAATCACATAAAAACGAGCCTCAAAGGTAAGTTCTTTTGTTTTAAAAACTTATATATGAAGTATGAAAACAACAATATAGAACGAGTTTAAATTGTTTTCAGAAAAACAAATGAAACTCACTGAAGAAATTCTGGCTTCATTTTTACTATTCAACGACCCATAATTTCAAAACATTGTTTTTCCTGAGATAGGATCGTATGATCTGCCGTACTTCACGATTATCAGGAAAACGTGTTATGAAATCATCCGCAGCAGCCGGACTTTCGTTGAATGCCTCTGCAGGCATAAAACCAAATCCAGAATAAACGCCGTTTTGAACCTTGACCACACTCAATAATTCATCTTCAGTGCCTTTGTCAAAAACATAAAAGCTATCGTGCTCGAAATGATAACGTTCCAAGGCTTCTTCAACACGCTGATTGTACATTTCAGGACTTTCTTTTTCGCAGCAGGCGCCCTTGCATTGACCTATATGATAGTGAAAACATGCGCTGTTGCCGGGATACAGGCCATTAAGCCGTTGACATAATTCGAATTTTTCTGTCAGAAAAAAGAGATGCTCTTTGGCTTCTGCAGCCGAGCTGTAGGCGTAATCAGGGCTAAGTTCTTCGATGGTTTTGGCATATTTCAATCTTATATAACCTTTTTCGTCGGTGAAATGGTAAAGTCCATAATTGAACATCGATCGTCTTTGAGCGCGGTTGTAAACAGGTTTGTGCTTTTTTATTTCGTCCGATTCGAGCAAAAGTGCAATCAGTTCATTTCCTGTGAGTTTAAAATCAACATCTGCAATATTGGTTTTCATTTCGACAGCTTTTCTGGTGCTGCTGTTAGTAAGGTGTTGAAGTACTCTGGATTTTATGTTGTTTGACTTTCCTACATAAATCATATTTCCGGCAGCATCATAAAAATAATAAACGCCATGTTTTTCCGGCAGATTTTCGATCAAAGATTTACTGAGACTGGAATTGGTGCCTTTGAGTGAAATGTTTTCCGGTGCTGTATCAAAACTAAAAAGCAGTTCAAAAAGCTTTGCAGTCGCCATTGCATCGCCCGCGGCACGATGACGGCTGTCGTTTGGAATGTTGAGTGCTTTGCATAGTTTTCCTAATCCATAGCTGGGTTGTCCGGGAATAAACTTCCGGCTTAACTTGATAGTATCTAATGTCTTACGTTGATAGTCATATCCAAGACTTTTAAATTCTGCTTTCAGAAAACTGTAATCAAAATTGACGTTGTGACCAACGATGACAAGATTTTCAGTGAGTTCGATAATTTGTTTTGCAATTTCATAAAACTTGGGGGCACCTGCAACCATCTGATCATTGATGCCGGTGAGCTGGGTGATATAGTAAGGAATTTTAATCTCAGGATTAATGAGGGTGCTGAATTCTTCAATTACATTTTGGCCATCGTGAATCAGAATTGCAATTTCAGTAATTCTCTCTTGTCCGGCCTTTAGGCCGGTAGTTTCTATATCGATGATGGCGTATTGTTTCTGCAGTTGAGAAGTAGTATTCATCGTTGGTTTTTACGCTAATTTGACAGAATTATTTTTCATGTCTGACTATTTATGAGGTATGTAATTTACACAAAAACAGACAATTAAAAATATCAAATATTAAGTCTCATTTGTATTGCCTGCACTTCTTTCTGCAATTGCCTTACTGTATCGGTGAGTGGATCGCGTTCGCGATTGGGCTCGGGCATTTCGGAGCTGATATAGTGAACAAACTTCCAGACTTCACGGATTTCGCCTACAGGCAGATCGAATGGCTCATAAATTGTATTGAGCGAGTGCAGCGTAAGGATGCCTTCTTCGGTGAGTTTGTTTTCAACAATTTTGAAAACAACACCTTCCTCCCTTGTAAGAATAATGTATGGCTGATGGCTGCGGATGAAGTTCCAGTCGACAATATATTCTCCGGTAACATATGATTTATCGGGAATAGGTAGCATAGAATCGCCGCTGATCTGGAAGCTGCGGTATTTTTTGTTGCGCGAAAGAAAAGGCAGGTGAAAGGCCGGCAGCACCTTAATGTATTCAGGATCAGCGAAACCTGTTGTGTATCCGGCCTTGGCTTTTTCTTCCACCAGCTCTATGTTTTCGTTGTTTTCAATGTCAACGGTGGTGGTAAGCACGCGAAGGGTGCTCCCTTTGATAAACACATCAAAGCCGCGTTCAAGCTGACTCAGCTGACTTTCGCCCAACTGAGCGATATCCACTTTCAGCAGGGTGTCGATGGCAATATTGAAATACTTTGAAAATGTAATCAGCGTCTCAATATTGGGTTGTGCGATCAGATTTTCATATCCGCTCAGGGTCGAGCGTTTCATGCTCAGCGCCAAAGCCACTTCGTCCTGTGTACGGCCTTTACGCTTGCGCAAAAATTTGATGTTACTGTTGAAATACATAAATGTTGAAGTTAGAAGTTATAAGTCGTTTTTCTGTAAGCCGGACGATGGAAACCCGGCGTTATTTGGTTTTTTCATTTCAATTTTTTGTTTAAAACTTATCATAGTATTTACTGTGTTAAACGCAGATTCATAATGCATTCAGGAGATTCTTCTCAGAGATATTCAATGTTGCTGAATCACCTGAATTTGACTTTCAACTAAAAAAATATTCTTTCTGCTTGTGTTATTTTAATAAAATGATTAATTTAACATCGTGAAAAATGATTAAAAACACGTCAAAAGTACAACAAATAATAAAAATGTCAAGTATCTAAGCAAAAAATTTTGAATGTTTTTAGATTATTTTGATTTTTAAGTTTTGAACGAGTAAGATGGAAAGAACAATTGTACATATGGATCTCGACACTTTTTTTGTGTCGGTAGAGCGGCTGATCAATCCATCGCTTGAAGGCAAACCTGTTATTATAGGTGGGACTTCCGACAGGGGAGTGGTGGCGAGTTGCAGCTACGAAGCAAGACGTTTCGGAGTGCATTCGGCCATGCCCATGCGTATGGCAAAGCAATTGTGCAGTCAGGCGGTATATGTGCGTGGCGATATGGAACTTTATACACGCTATTCGCGCCTTGTAACCGATGTGATTGCTGAGAGTGCGCCTGTTTATGAAAAGACCTCGGTTGACGAACATTACCTTGATCTCACGGGAATGGATCGTTTTTTTGGCTGCTACAAATGGACACATGAGTTGAGGCAACGCATCATCAAACATACAGGACTGCCGATTTCTTTTGGCTTGTCGGCCAACAAAACTGTATCGAAGATTGCTACAGGACAGGCCAAGCCTAATGGCGAGCTGCAGGTGCTTTCCACGCAGGTGAATAGTTTTCTTGATCCGCTTTCAATCCGCAAAATACCGATGGTGGGAGATGTCGGCTATCGGCTTCTG
>JAGXRB010000413.1 GCA_018336075.1 Bacteroidota bacterium | reverse complement strand
AGGCATGTGGTGGTATCTTGAAACCCGCAAATTTGGTTCTGTACCACATGCAGGTTTTGGACTTGGATTTGAGCGCCTTATGCTTTTTGTATCAGGCATGGGAAACATTCGCGACGTGATTCCTTTCCCTAGAACTCCGCTCAATTGCGAGTTTTAAAGCATTGCATTGCCTTTTTTCAAAAACCTGAATGAAATATCTGACGAATAAGATTGAAAGCTTGTTAATAATTCAACTGTTCCATGTAAAAACATTTCGATTAATCAGTTAAATTTGTCGTAAATTCGTTTTGAATTTGATGCAAGGCAACAAATGTTGATGCTGTTCGAAAACTATTTTTAAAATAAGTATGCTCAATCAAAGGCTACAACAGAAACTACTCCAAAAGCTTTCTCCTCAGCAGATTCTGCTGATGAAACTGCTTCAGATACCATCTGTTGCTCTTGAGCAGCGCATCAAACAGGAAATCGAAGAAAACCCTGCTCTGGAACTCGAAGAAGGTCAGGAATTGGAGGAAAAGGAAGATGAAAACGACTTTGAAGATGAAGATGAATATGATGCGGATATCGAAGAAGAATATGACAGCAAAGATGATGAATTCGACTTTGATGATTATGTCGATGACTATGACGATATGCCGGATTATAAAACCAGCATCAACAACAGCAGTCCTGACGATGTACGACACGAAATTCCGTTTGCCAGCAGCGTATCATTTCAGGAATTGCTCATTCAACAGCTTGGCTACCGTAAATTAGACGAAAGGAAAACGAAAATTGGCCTCTATTTCATTGGCAATCTTGACGATTCGGGATATCTGAGCAGACCTTTGGAAGCTATGGCAGATGACCTGTTGTTTGCACTTAATATCAAAACCAATAAAAAAGAGCTGACAGAAATTCTGAAAATTATTCAGGATTTTGACCCACCCGGAGTAGGCGCCAGAAACTTGCAGGAATGCCTTTTATTGCAGATTAAAAGAAAGCAACAAGAGAATCCCGATGTGGATTATTTATTGCCAGCCATGATCATCGACCGTTTTTTTAATGAGTTTATAAAGAAACATTACGACAAAATCATCAAAAGGGCTGAGGTGACCGAAAATGAGCTCAAAGATGCACTTGCTGAAATTTTAAAGCTTAATCCCAAACCCGGTGACGTTGTCAGCGATTCCACCAAAGAGAACCAATACATCATACCCGATTTCATTATCCAGAATATCGACGGTGAACTGGAGTTGAGCCTTAGTAGCCGCAATATGCCCGAATTGCGCGTGAGCCGAAGCTATTCGGAGATGCTCGAAACCTTTGCGGAAAGCAAGAAAACCAAGACTGACAAGGAAGCGCTGATGTTTGTAAGACAAAAAATTGACTCGGCAAAGTGGTTTATTGATGCAATCCGTCAAAGACAAAACACGCTTTACAGCACTATGAGCGCCATCATGAATTATCAGAAAGACTATTTTCAGACGGGTGATGAAACAACGCTTCGGCCAATGATTCTGAAAGATATCGCCGAAATTGTCAGCCTTGATATTTCAACCATTTCACGTGTTGCAAACAGCAAGTATGTTCAAACACCTTTTGGAACATTTTTGCTGAAGAGCTTCTTCAGTGAGTCGATGCAAACCGACGACGGCGAAGAGGTGTCAACAAGAGAAATCAAAAAAATCCTCAGCGACTGCATCGAGGCCGAGACTAAGGATAAACCACTTACAGATGAGCAGCTTACAACAATTTTGAAAGATAAAGGATACAATATTGCCCGTCGGACAGTTGCCAAATACCGTGAACAACTCAATATTCCGGTTGCACGACTTCGAAAAGAGCTTTGATGGCATGGTCAATAAAACTGTGAATACATTTCCCAAAACTATTTCTGTCATTTTCCACCCGCTGCTCATTCCGACATGGGCATTTTTGGTGGTGATAGCACAGGGAAATCTCCATTTTTTTCAAATTCCTCCACATGCAAAATGGCTTATTGCAGCAATGGTTTTCACCATCTCAGCCGCCGTTCCTGCAATGATAATCCTGTTAATGTACCGACTGAAAATGATAAGTGCTCTTTCCATTCCCATCAAAGAAGAACGCGCAGCACCTATCATCATTTCTGCTTTGTTCTTTTATCTCACCTATTATTTGCTTAAGCATTTGCAGATAGCCCCGATTTTTGGGTTCTATATGCTTGGCGCCACAACACTCGCGATTTTGAGTCTTTTCATAAATCTCTGGTGGAAAATCAGCCTGCATCTTACAGCTATGGGCGGACTTGTTGGCGCATTTACCGGACTTTCATTATTGGTACACGACAACTATCTGACAACAGTTATTTCGGCAGTCTTGCTGGCTGGTGTTGTTGCATACAGCCGCCTGAAACTTTCGGCGCACAATCCATTACAGGTTTATGCAGGCTTTTTGACAGGCTTCGGGCTTATGTATTTTTTATTTGAAATATTGCATTAATACAACAACATCTGTCAGAAGTTGCAACAATCGGTATTACCCCCTCCAACCCCGAAGGGCATACGCGTCAACTTAAGCATACAAGGGCTTGTAGCTCAATGATATTGATTCGTTTTCGTTTGTCATAGGCTGTGTATTTGACAATAGTGTCGAGTAGCTTGTTTTTGTTTGAGCGATTATTAAGCGCTGATAACAGGCTGGTGATTTTCTCTTGGTTGTTGATGATGTATGTGATAAATTTCATCATGCTCAGATATCTGCCGCAGTAATTGGAAACTTCATGAAAATAAGGTATATACATCAGGTGCGTGTACATCAATATCATAATGAACCTGGCTAGCAAAAGCACCCACAATTGGTTGTAAGATACGTTATGGACTTTATCAAAACTAAGATGGCTTTTCCAAATTTTGAATATGATTTCGATTTTCCATCTCAGGCTATATATTTTACTGATTTGATCAAGATCAACTTTGGTGTCCATTATGGTTGTGATGAAAATCGTGTAACCCATTAGCTCCAGCATCTCTTTGCTCGGATAATGACCTTTGATTTCACTTTTAGCTTTTCGCCTTCGTTTATTGGCAATCTGATCACTGGAACGCTCAGCTAATAGCCTGATCTGGGTTCTTTCCTTATTGTTCAGACAAACAACCATGTCAATGCGTTTATTTTTTCTGAGCAATTTCATCAGATCAATGGGTTGTCCGGATTCAGGGTTCAGGTAAATAAACGACATTTTATGACGGTTAATGAAATCAGCCCCGCAACTCACATGGCGTTCGATCTCTTTAAAACTACAATATCCCCTGTCTCTCAAGACAAGGTCATCCTTGCCTAAGTGCAATTCAGGTGCAGACAGAAGGTCGTTTTTGCTGTAAGAATCAATTGAAAAATCAATAAATCTCCCTGAAATCAACTCATAAACACTCTGTATCCTAGTATTGCTTGTAGTACTATGACCATTTGAAACGCCAGAGAATGCCTCGAAAAGCTTTTTTGGAACCTTGATAATTGTGCTGTCTTGAACGAGGATTCTCTTGTAATTGTTGGCTTTAGAAATGACATCGATCTGTTGCTCAGAAAACTTGTGTTTTATCATCCTGGCCAATATGGCCTGAAAAAACAATACACAGAAATCATTAACACGTTTCCATAGCGCCTGCTTACTCATTGATATTCCATAGGTTGCCTCAATCTTTGCCGCCAAATCATTGTAGCTTGGCGAGGCAACCTGTGACTTGAGACAGAACACAGCAAGAAATGCGGTGGGGTCGAATTTTGCAGAACCACGTTTTACAAATCCAAGCTCCTTTGCCCATTCTCTGATTTGCTTTTGGCTAATCCCGAATGATTGAATCATTTCAAAGAAATCGTAATCGGAGGCGTTTTTTTGACATGATAGTAAAATTTTGATTAACTTTGCAATAGTATTTATACTATTAATAATAACCAAATAAAATGGGATCAAAAGTTAAGATACAGAGGGTTGAACGAGGAAAAACCAAGTCATTCTATGTCAATTTCCCGGCTGCTGTTGCAGAAGCAGGGCAGATTGAAAAGGGCGAGGAAATGGAATGGCTAATTGAAGACAGAGACACTTACATACTCAGACGTATTAAAGCAAGCAAGTCGCTGTTATCCACATAGATGGATTTGTTAAGTTGACGCGTATGCCTGAAAGGGTTGAACCTGAATAAGCACAGATGCAATCCGTGACACACAAC
>JAGXRB010000412.1 GCA_018336075.1 Bacteroidota bacterium | reverse complement strand
AGTGCTAGAAACCGGCAAAGGCCAGTTCGAGATGGCAATTGGCCTGAGCGTGCTGCTCCTGACCATCACCTTCTTAATCAATTGGGCGCTGACGGTTATCCAGCAAAGGAGTCTGCGGCGTGGACAATAACACCAAAGCCGCAAAATCGGGAGATTTTGCACTCCAGATTAGCGATTTGGCCGTCAAGCGCGGGGGGCGGATTGCGCTTGAAGTGGAGGCGTTAATCGTCCAAAAGAGCGAAGTGCTGGCCGTGGTCGGCCCAAACGGAGCGGGCAAAAGCACCCTGCTGCTGGCGCTGGCGCGCCTGCTCAAGCCCGAGCGTGGCGAAATCTGGTTTAACGGCCAGCCAGCCTCGGCTGAGTCCGCGCTCCACTACCGGCGCCGAATCGGCCTGGTAATGCAGGACCCGCTCCTTTTTGATATGTCCGTCTACGAAAACGTCGCATCCGGCCTGAAATTTAGGGGGGTCCCAAAAAACGAGATTCCCCCGCGCATTGAAAAATGGCTGGCGCAGTTGGGGATTTCGCACCTGGCTGGACGGCGCGCCAGCGAACTTTCGGGCGGCGAGGGGCAGCGCGTCAGCCTGGCGCGCGCGCTCGTACTGGACCCGGAACTGCTGCTGCTCGATGAGCCGTTTTCGGCCCTCGACTCGCCCACCCGCGCCCGGCTGATCGACGACCTGGGGCGCATCCTGCCCGAAAACGGGGTGACGACGATTTTCATCACCCACGACCTGGCCGAAGCGAGCAAACTGGGCGACCGCCTGGCGATTTTGCTGGACGGTAAACTGATGCAAACCGGTACACCGGATGAACTGGACAGCCTGCCGCTCGACCCAAAGGTGGCGACTTTTCTGGGAATTTAAGTACCACCGCCTTTCGCGAAGCACCCCGGCAGGGGCAGGCGGCTGGCAGGCTGAAGCCTGCGATACCAGCAGTTTAACGGCATACGCCCGCATTTCAGCGGGCGCAGCCAGACCAACTCAGAGGGAGGAGAGAGTTTTTCAACGGGGGCAGGAGCAAGCGCCTCCCGTAATTATCGATTTTAGAGCGGCGCGTGGTTCGGATTGGTTCCGCACCAGGCGCAGGTGGGCTTGTCGAACAGGTTGCATTCCTTGGCGTTCGAGCAGCGGCGCGCGGTGACACGCGGCAGGTCGGGCAGGAAGTCGTTGGGATAAACAACTTCGGTTTCAAAAGCGACTTCGTGGCCGACATGGTCACAGTAGCGAACTTTGGTCACTTCCCATTTTTTCTCAGCCATAGGTACCTCCAAAGGTTGATTTCATTTTATTCAGAAAGCCTCGCAGGCTAAAGTGACAGGCGTCACTTATCTGGGTGACAATAAGCCTTATTTGGATGACACTTGTCAAATTCAGGCAGGTTTGCCCCTGGCAAGGAACTCTCGCGGGTTGGTTTCGGCAATCTGGCGGTAGTCTTCCTCACCCAGGTAGCCGCGCATGTTGATGCTGAAAGCGCGCTCCGATTTGTCCAACAGCACCATGTAGCAGTCAGAACCGTACAGGATTTTGCCGCGCAGTTTGGGCGTATTTATCAGGACTTTCAGCAGCGGCAGGAAGCGCTCGTCGTGCAGGGTGTAGGCGACGTCGGCATACAGGCTGTCGTGAGTTTCGATCATTTCGATAATGGTGGAAAGCCAGGAGGTGGATAGCCTTATTTTTTGCCCGCGCCGCCGCCGTTCGACCTCGGAAGCAGGCCAACTGTTTTTGAGATATTCACCCCATTCCTGGTCGCCGCCAAAATGCGCCAGGCAGATTTTCAGTTTTGGGAACTTCTCGAGCACGTATTGATAATTGGACGGGTGGCTGAAATTGCAGGCAAATTCGGCATTGTTGCGCCCTTCGAGCCGCTCGCCTGTTTTGGGGTGAATGCGCAGTTCCGGGGTTATTTTGCCGCGCCAGAAGATTCCGCCGGGCGAGCAGTGGCTGATAATCGGCAGCCCCTCCGCTTCGGCGTAGGCATAGACTTCATCCAGCCGCTCATCAATGGGGAAATATCCCAGCGGCGGGTAGAGTTTGAACCCGGCATAACCCAGGTCGATGTGCTTTTTTGCCAGGTCGAACAAACCGGGGCGGCGCGGATCGAGGGCCATGAAAGGCAGCGCAAGCTCGCCGTATTTTTGCTTGAGTTCGGTCATTTGCGCCAGTTGGGTCAGGTAGTCTTCATCGGCCTTTCCGGCTTCCATGTAGTCCATATCCATTGTCAACAGGCCAAAACGGGTGTCGGACGGGTAAAAACCCATCATCCCGACCAGGACTTCCTCCTGGGTTTCGTGCTCTGCCGCATCGGCCATGACAACAACCCGGTTGTAGTAATCGTTTTTGGTAAAAATGGAAAAAAGATGCAAAAGCCAGCGGATAATCCTGTTCCAAAATTCGTTCTTGAAAGCCGTTACCATATTTAACGGCAAAAATTTGCGCGGAACATGGTAAATGGTAAACACATGCGTATGGATGTTGTGAATGGTCAGGCTTTTCATCGCAGTCCTCCTGTAAAAATGGCTGGTTACACTATAGCCCAATTGAGGAAAGGTTACAAGCATTAAAAGGCGGGGATTCGCGTAGAATCTCCGCCTTTCGCCCATTCTTGCCCGCGATTGCGTTATAAAGTCCGTTGACGGTACCAGGCTACCGTCTCTTTGACGGCTTCCTTCAACGGCGTTGCCTTCATGCCAAAAGCCTGCTCAAACTTGCTCGAATCGACGATGAAGGGCTGCTCGAACTCGTACATCATCTCGACCGACTCCCTGGCTTCGGGGATAAACAGGCCGCCAAGCATCATCATCAATTTGCCCATCGCACTCATTTTTGGTTCGACACCCGCCGCTTCTGCCAGTATCGTCACCATTTCGCGCTGGGTAACACGCGGATTATCGTTCGGCACATGCCAGGCCTGCCCGTCGGCTTCGTCACGCTCGCCTAAAATCACCAGCGCCTTGCCGAAATCCCTGACGTAAGTATAGGTGTGCGGCAGGTCGATATTGC